>JBOFRC010000329.1:0-1464 GCA_051650825.1 Sarcina sp.
CGCTTACGGTCCAAAAACGGACCGTCGGGTTTTTGCCGGGAAAGGGCCGGCGCCCGCCGTATGAACACGGACTCGAGAACCAGGCTGTCAGACCGAGGGAGTGGCGTGCCGAAGCCCGTAAAAAGCGCTTTGGGTTGGGCTAGAGACTTCCAGTAACGACCCTCCCCCGATTCGGGAGCCGGTCAGAAAAAGTCTAAGACTCGTGATGAACGCTTACAAAAGCTCCGCGCTCACCGACCCCCCCCCGGCTGGCGACCGGGGAGAGCGCCCGAATCCCGGGCGCCGTCGGTTCGGCGGTTCCCTCCGGGGCGCCGTCGCGTGCGCTTACGGTCCAAAAACGGACCTGCGGGTTGTTGTCGGGGGAAGAGCGGCGCCCGACGTAAAAACACGGATCGTGAACCGGGCTGTAAGACCGAGGGAGTGGCGTGCCGAAGCCCGTAAGAAGGGTTCGTAATTGGGCTAGAGACTTCCAGTAACGACGGCGGGGCGCGACTCGAGCTTTTGGCCCCCGGAGGAAGTTCCTCCACGAAAAAGGACAAAGTCCAACACTAACACTCGCGTAAGCTCCGCGCTTACCGACCTCCCCTGGCTGGCGACCTGGGAGGGTGCCTAAGTCCCGGGCACTGTCGGATCGGGGCTCCCCTCTGGGGAGCGGATGCGTGCGCTTACGGTCCAAAAACGGACCTGCGGGTTGTTGTCGGGGAGAGGGCCGACGCAACTCGACGTAAAAAGAACGGCACGGAGCGAAGGAGAGGCCCGGCGGACGCGCACCCCCGCCGCCGGGCCCCGTTTCCGGGGTGCGGTTTGTTGTTTTCATCTGGTCGAATGGAACTTGAGACACGCCAGGGGCAGGCCATTGCCCGGTCGACGAGACCGCGATGGGCAAGCTGTACCTCCCCGCTCAGCGTGTCGAATGCTAGACGCCGCCCCCGCCCTCGGGGGCGAGACGGTCGAACCCGGGAGACTCAGACGGTCGGTCGGAAGCGAAGGTCCGCGTCAGCGGCGGCGTGCGCGCGGAGGGAGGCTCGGACGCCGGGGAGACCACCCCCCGGCGGAGAGCCGACCTCGGCCCCGCGTCCCGCGCAGAAAGCACCCTTTCCGGTTACGGCCTCGATCCAGCGGCCACCCACCCACCTCCAGCCACCCCGCCGGGCGTGGAGGGTTTCCGCACGCGCCCTATGAGCGGCCGGGCCGTCTCTCGCCCTCGTCGGGCTTGAGGCGGAACGAGACCCGTGTGTAGGAAGCCAGCGTGTCGCGGTTTCTCCGTTCCCCCCCGGGAGGGCCTACCTGGTTGATCCTGCCAGTAGCATATGCTTGTCTCAAAGATTAAGCCATGCAGGTCTAAGTGCACACGGTCGGTACAGCGAAACTGCGAATGGCTCATTAAATCAGTTATGGTTCCTTTGATCGCTCCAACCGCTACTTGGATAACTGTGGCAATTCCAGAGCTAATACATGCAAACG
>JBOFRC010000330.1:0-1042 GCA_051650825.1 Sarcina sp.
TTTTTTTTTTTATTTATTAACAAAAAAAACTTTTTCATTAATATAATTTATCAATTATATGTAATAAGTAAATAGACTAGATTTTTATTGCCAAAAAATTCAATATTACTAGTATGTATTGATTTAAATTTAAAAAGTTTCAACTCTATTATATAAATATTATAATTTAATAACTTAAATTCCATTTAAATATTAAATTTACAAATAAATGAATTAAAATATATATTTCCCTTTAAAGTAACTTTTTATTTTAAAGGGAATTTTATGCTATATTCTATATTAAGTAATTTTTAATTGAGGTGTATATTTATGAATAGAAAAAAAGTAATTAGTTTAATATTAGCTGGAGCGATGGTAGCAACAAGCTCTAGTGTTTTAGGAATTTCTAATAATAACCAAACGATGAATTCTCACAACAAAATTTTATTGAGTTCAAACAACGCAAATACAGTAGCTTCTAGTTCTGCTACTTCTAATAATGGAAATGCTATAGCTTCTAGCACTGCTAATGCTAACGGCGGAAATGCTACAGCTTCTAGTACTGCTAATGCTAACAGCGGAAACGCTACAGCTTCTAGTACCGCTAATGCTAACGGCGGAAACGCTACAGCTTCTAGTACCGCTAATGCTAACGGCGGAAACGCTACAGCTTCTAGTACTGCTAATGCTAATGGCGGAAATGCTACAGCTTCTAGCACTGCTACTTCTAAAAATGGAAAACAAAACCCTATTATAAATCATGGTAAGTTACAACCTAACGTTCCAACTAACCCTGTTATAAATCACGGTGAATTACAACCTAACGTTCCTGGAAAACCTATTACTAACCACGGTGAGTTACAGCCTAACGTTCCAACTAACCCTGTTATAAATCACGGTGAATTACAACCTAACGTTCCTGGAAAACCTGTTACTAACCACGGTGAGTTACAACCTAACGTTCCAGCTAACCCTGTTATAAATCACGGTGAATTACAACCTAACGTTCCTGGAAAACCTGTTACTAACCACGGTGAGTTACAACCTAACGTTCCAGCTAACA
>JBOFRC010000331.1:0-1428 GCA_051650825.1 Sarcina sp.
AACAGATCCACAAACGGGATTAACAATAGCAACTATAAATCCAGGTCAAATTGTAACTATAACTTGGGAAGTTTTAATTGATAATGCATTGCCAACACCAAATCCTATAGTAAATATAGGAACAACAACAATACCAGGATTACCACCAGTAAACACTAATCAAGTTACAACACAGGTGAATAATGCTAATTTAGTAGTTGTTAAAAATGTTGATAAGGCAACAGCATCAGTAGGTGATACAGTAACTTATACAATTAATGCAACTAATAATGGGAATGTAGCAGCAGATCCTGCTATTCTTACTGATTTAGTACCAAATGGAACAACGTATATTCCAGGAACATTAACAGTAGATGGATTTGCAAATGCAGGAAATCCAAATGCAGGATTTAATATAGGTCCAGTAGCAGCTGGTGTAACAAAAGTAGTTGTATTTAGTGTGAAAATAAATGTCTTACCAGTACCAAATCCAATGGTAAATACAGCAGATGTAGCTTATGAGTATTTAGTAGATCCAAATGGATTACCAGTAAGTGATACAGCAACAAGTAATCGAGTTGAAACAGCAGTTGGAGACTTAGTTCTTAATAAAGCTGTAGATAAGAATTTTGCAAATTTAGGAGATACAATAACTTATACAGTTACTATTCAAAATACAGGAATAGCGGCTATAGCTAATGTATTCTTCCAAGATTCAGTGCCAAGTGGAACGACGTACGTTAATGGTTCATTAACTGTAGATACTGCATTTACAGGAACAGATCCTCAATCAGGATTAACAATAACAACTATAAACCCAGGGCAAACTGCAACTATAACTTGGAAAGTACAGGTCGATAATGCTTTACCAACTATAAATCCAATACCAAATGTAGGAACAGTAACAATACCAGGATTACCACCAATAAGCACTAATCAAGTAGCAACACAAATTAATAATGCTACCTTAGATGTAGTTAAAGTTGTAGATAAAACACAATCATTTGTAGGAGATACAGTAAGCTATACAATTACAGTAACGAATAGTGGAAATGTAGCAGCAAATCCAGCGATTCTTACGGATTTAGTGCCAAATGGAACAAGCTATATCCCAGGTACTTTAACTGTTGATGGAATACCGAATATTGGAGATCCGAATTCGGGATTTAATGTAGGACCAATAGCTGTAGGACTAACAAAAACAATAGTATTTAGCGTTAAAATTGATACTTTACCAGTACCAAATCCAATGTTAAATACAGCAGATATAGCTTATCAATATTTAGTAGATCCAAATGGAACACCAGTAAGTGATACAGCAACAAGTAATACTGTAAATACAGCAGTTGGTAATTTAGTTATTAATAAAGCTGTTGATAAGAGTTTTGCAGATTTAGGAGATACTATCACTTATATAGTTACACTACAAAATACAGGAATAGCCTCAAT
>JBOFRC010000332.1:0-4756 GCA_051650825.1 Sarcina sp.
AATGAAAGTGGAAGAATGGAAAAAGGTTGGAAGTATATAGGTTCAGATTGGTATTACCTTAATCCAAATAGTGGATATATGGAAATAGGCTGGGTAAATGATAATGGAACATGGTACTTCACAAATGAAAGTGGAAGAATGCAAAAAGGATGGAAATATATAGGTGCACATTGGTATTATTTTAACCAAAATAGCGGATATATGCATACTGGTTGGATAACAGTTGATGGCATTAAGTATTTTATGAACTCAAATGGTCAGTTATCAGAAACAAATAATAGTGCAACTAACACTAGTGATAGTAAAAGACAAGAAATTGTCAATGAGGCAAAAAAACATATAGGAAAACCATATGTTTATGGAGCTACAGGTCCAAACTCTTTTGATTGTAGTGGACTTACTCAATATGTATATAAGCAAGTTGGTCATTCTCTAGATAGAACAACTCAGCAACAAGTAAAAAATGGTAGCGAAGTATCAAAAGAACAACTTCTACCAGGGGATTTAGTGTTTACAGAAGGAAGTAAAACTAATCCTACACATGTTGGAATATATATTGGTAATAATAAAATGATACATTGTCCAAAACCAGGGAAAACTGTTGAAGAGATAAATCTATATAAGTTTATAACTGGTAGGAGAATAATTAAATAGAAAATTACAGCTATCTTGAATTAAGTTTTAAGATAGCTTTTTAAATAGTTTATTTTATTACAAAATGGAATATTTTATTAAAGTTGAGAGCGTGCTAATTAATTGATTGATAAGATATATAGCTAGTACCTTTTGAATATTATGTTGACCTCTAAAATAAAATATGGTAAAATATGGAAAAGAAACTGGGTGGAGGTGTCTTTAGTTGTATATTGATTTTAAGTCTATAAAAGGGGCTCTTGTTGTAAGTTTAAATGGGGAATTAGATCATCATACTGCACATGAGATTAGAGTGAAAATTGACGATAGGATAGATAGATTAGATGTGAAAAATTTGATTTTAGATTTTTCAGGTGTAACATTTATGGATAGCTCTGGTATAGGAGTTGTAATAGGTAGATATAAAAAATTATCTGTAAGAGAAGGAACAGTTAAAATAGCTAGTGTTAGTAAAAGTATTAAAAGAATTTTTGATTTATCAGGAATATGTAAAGTTATAAAAGTTTATGAAAGTGTTGATAAAGCACTTGATAATCTATAATTTTTGGAGGAATAAAAATGAGTGATAATAGGATTAAAATAGAATTTTTAGCTATGTCTGAAAATGAAGCTTTTGCAAGGATAGCTGTATCAGGTGCAGTTGCAGCACTTGACCCTACTATAGATGACCTTGCAGATATAAAAACAGCAGTCTCAGAAGCTGTGACAAATTCAATAATTCATGGATATGCAAATGATATAAGTAAGATTATTACTATGGAAATAAATATATCAGAATTTGGAGTGGAAATTATAATAGCAGATAAAGGTGTAGGGATAGAGGACATAGAAGAAGCGAAAGAACCATTATTTACGTCAAAGCCAGAACTTGAGCGTTCAGGTATGGGATTTACAGTTATGGAGACATTCATGGATGAAGTGATAGTAGAGTCTGAAAAAGAAGTGGGTACTAAAGTTATAATGAGGAAAAAATTAAAAAAGGTAGAATAGGTGGTTTTAGTTTATGGAAATATCCAATATTAATGTAAAGCCAAACTATGAGCGTAATAGAGAACTTGTAATTAAAGCAAAGGCGGGAGACAAAGAGGCTATGAATGAACTCATAGAACTTAATACGCCACTTGTTTCATCTCTATCAAAAAAATTCTTAAATAGAGGGTATGAATACGAGGATATTTTTCAACTTGGCTCTATGGGACTTATAAAGGCTATACAAAATTTTGATACAAATTATGAAGTGAAATTTTCTACTTATGCAGTACCTATGATACTTGGAGAAATTAAGAGGTTTATAAGAGATGATGGGATTATAAAAGTAAGTAGAAATGTTAAAATAACAGCTCAAAAGTTATATTTTGATAGGGAGAGATTGACAAAGGATTTAGGAAGGGAACCAACAGTATCTGAGTTGTCAGCATATGTAGGTATGGACAAAGAAGAAGTTTTATTTGCACTTGAATCAGTAAATAATATGCATTATTTATATGATACAATCCATCAAAGTGATGGTTCGCCAATTTTATTTATTGATAAGCTTAGTGAAAATCTTCAAGAAAATACTGATATGATAGAAAAAATAGCTTTGAAAGAGGCGATTAGGAGTCTTGATGAAAAAGCGAGGAAAATAATATTTTTGAGATATTTTAAAGATAAAACACAAAGTGAAGTAGCAAATTTACTTGGAATAAGTCAAGTTCAGGTATCTAGAATAGAAAAGAAAATACTGGTTAATATAAAAGAAAAGTTAACTGAAGTTTAAGAAATAAGTTATGGATATAGATTTATATCCATAACTTATTTTTTTATTGAGTAAACAAACATATATTTAATTTTAGATTAATTTCTATTTAGCTGTATTTTGTATAATAGCTAGAAATAAAGCAAATATTAACTATAGATTAGAATAAATCAATGAAGGTGAATTATTTGAGTAAATATAGAAAAGACAATAAAATAAAGAAAAAGTTCGATGAGTTATCTAAGGAGTTAGAGCCTAAACCCAAACTTTTAAAAAATTGTTTTAATGCATTTTGGGTTGGTGGGGGTATTTGCCTATTAGCAGAGTTTATAAAAAATGGCTTGTTAAAAGTCGGAATTGCAAGCGATAACGTAGCAATTCTTATTCCTATAATTATGATTTTTATAGGAGCTATTTTAACAGCTTTAGGTATTTATAGAAAAATAGGAAATATTGCAGGTGCAGGTACATTAGTGCCTATTACAGGATTTGCAAATGCTATGGTTTCACCAGCAATGGAGTATAGGAAAGAAGGTTATATATTAGGCGTTGGGACTAAAATGTTTACTATAGCAGGACCGGTACTAGTATATGGAATAGGTTCATCTGTGATTTTAGGAATAATATATTATATTTTATTACAAATAGGGGTTGTTATTTAATGTCTAAGAGTAAAGTAGGAAGACAAACAGTATATTTAGAAAATAGACCAAGAATTATAAATACAATGAGTATAGTTGGACCAAAGGAAGGTGAAGGTCCATATAAGGAATATTTTGATTCCATACTTGAAGATGATAAGCTTGGTAAAGATAGTTATGAGAAAGCTGAAAGTGAATTAATTTATAAAACTATTAGGGAGCTTATTAAAAAATCTAATTTGCGTAGTGAAAATATAGATTATTTATTAGCTGGGGATTTGTTAAATCAAACTGCGGCATCAAATTATGCAGCTAGAAATTTGGATATTCCGTTTTTTGGTCTTTATGGAGCTTGTTCAACTATGTCAGAGTCATTATCACTTGCAGGAATGCTTGTTAATGCTGGGTATGGTAAATATATTATAGCAGCTACCTCTTCGCATTTTTCTTCAGCTGAAAGACAATTTAGATTTCCGTTAGAATATGGTGGACAAAGAAAACAACCTTCTCAATGGACAGTTACTGGTTCAGGAGCTATGTTAGTTAGTAATTTTGGCGATTTTCCTTATATAACTTATATAACAACAGGAGTAGTGAAAGATTATGGAATTAAGGACCCTGAAAATATGGGAGCTTCAATGGTTCCAGCAGCAGTTGATACTATATATAAGCATTTTATAGATACGGGGAGAAAACCTAGTGATTATGATGTTATAGCTACTGGAGATTTAGGGTGTATAGGAAAGAAACTTACGGAAAACTTATTATTAGAATATGGATATGATGTTAGTGATGTATATATTGATTTAGGAGATGTTATTTTTGATAAGGAAAAACAAGGTGTTTTATCGGGGGGAAGTGGTTGTGGATGTTCTGCATCTATGGCATGTTCATATATTTATAAAAATCTTTTAAATGGAATTTTTAAAAAGGTACTTTTAGTTTCTACAGGTGCCTTGTTAAATCCAATTATGTTAATGCAAGGAGATAGTATACCAGGCATAGCACATGCGGTTGCTATAGAATTTGAAAGAAAATGAAAATAGAAAAATTTTTAAAGGGAGGTGTTTTAAATGAATTATGTATTAGCGTTTGTTATAGGTGGATGTATATGTGTGGTTGGTCAGTTAATAAAAGACTTAACTAAAATAACACCTGGAAAAATATTAGTTGTTTTTGTTTTGTTAGGAGTAGTATTAGGGGCTATAGGAGTATACCCTAAATTAATAGAGTTAGCAGGTGCAGGTGCAACAGTTCCTCTTACTGGTTTTGGAAATTCACTTGCTAAAGGGGTGATGAAGGCTGTTAGAGAAGAAGGCTTTATTGGTATTTTTACAGGAGGTATAAAAGGAACAGCAGGTGGAATAACAGCAGCTATCATTTTTGCATATCTTATGGCTGTAATATTTAGTCCAAAAACTAAATAATTTTATACAAATTTGTTAATATTAAGACATATGTAAAAAAAAGTAATATAATCTATAGGGAATATATAATTAAAAATTTAATAAAGATGGGTGGATTAAATATTGAAGACATTTTATAGTTCAACAGTTGATGAAGTTATAAAAGAGCTAAAAAGTGATGCTACTAAGGGATTATCATATAAGGGGTTGCAAGATAATCTTGATACATATGGGTTTAATAAAATAGAGTTAGATATTAAAAAAAGTGCATTTAAAAATAGCTTTAAGATTAGAGATATTTATTTATTATTAATAGT
>JBOFRC010000333.1:0-6423 GCA_051650825.1 Sarcina sp.
ATATTACGTTTCTATTTTTTAAACATTTTCTCTTTTTTTCATATTCTCAATTAAATTTATTTTTTTATAGTTTAAATTCTCAATTAGAACGTGAAAAAAAGCACCTAAAAAGGTGCTTTAAATAGCCGTATACGGTAATTTATTTAATTTTTATAAACAAGAATTTCGCTTACTGGTATTTTAGCGAAATAATTACTAATATTCTTTTCTTTAAATAATATATCATTTATAAGTTTGTATAATTATATAAACTTAATAATCTATAACTTTGATAAAATGACGTTCCTGGAATATAGTCTTTAAAATTCTTATTAAGTGCTTTATTAGAATGTGCTGAAACATATACGTTTCCACCAGACACCTTAGTCGCTATAACAGTATGTGTCCATGTTTTTTTTGTTTTATGATAAAGTTGTATAGGTTCACCAACTCGTGCACTACCAATACCTTTTCCTTCACTTCCAAGTTTGCTGTTTATAATAAAATTTCTAAATGAAATAACATTTATCCATGCAGTACTTCCTGGTTTCCAAGTTGATGTTGAAGCCATTTTCCCTCCCCAGTATAATGCTTTAGATACAAAGTTAGTACAATCATTTCCTGCATAGTCTTCTTTTATATTAATATTTTTTTGTGCCCATAAAGATGCACTATTTCCAAAATATGAAGCTTTAATTGCTTTTTGATTTCCGTTATTAATCTCTGACTGAAATTTTTCTTCTTCTATTTTCCCAATTTTTGTTTCATTATTTGATATATTTATATATTCATCTATATTTGATAGAAACTCTTTTTTATCAGCTATTAATTCTGATATATATTTATCATAATTTTCTTCATCTGAGTATATATTTTTAATATTCTGATTTAATTCTTTTGGTTCAAAAATAATTTTATCAATAATAAACTTTCCATTTACTTCATTTAATGAAAAAATATAATTTTCTTCATAAAATGTATCAAAATCAACATCTGTATATTGACAATCAATTCTAAAAGTAGCATCAACCTCAATATTGTTATTTGAATCAAGTTTTAATGAATTAATAGTTGGAATAACCTTATACCAATCTATTTGTAAATTAACCCCTTGATACCACTTTAAATTAGATTTAGTTAATAACTCTTGAAATTCATATAACTTTGTATTTTGAGCAATATTTTCTAATGTTCCTCCATTGTATTGGTGAGTTTTTTTAATTTCTAATGTATTTGCTACATATGATGTAATAACTTTTGTTATTTTTTCTTTTATAGGATCTACACTAATCGCGTTAGCTTCTTTTGTAGGACAAATCCCTAATAATAATAATAACGAAAGTAATAAAGTAGTAATTTTTTTCATAATCTCTTTCCCCCTTTAATGTTGTTCTCACTCACATTTTACCATATAATAGTATTAAAAGTAATATTTAGGAGGTAAAGATGAAAAAAATATTATTAATTTTAACTATAATTGTTTGTATATTCCCTTTAAATCAATGTTCTAATAAAGAATCACTGATATCTCAAGAAAATACTATTAATATAGCACAATTACAAGATGATCCAACTGCCAAAAATGTTATTAAAAGTTATATTGATGCATTAAATAATAAAAATTCTACTGATTCCAATAAATATATTGCATCTAATAAAATCTCTAGCGATTTACGATTAACTAATTTGAATCATATTGAAATTGAAAATATAACATTAATAAAAGAACCATCTATCTATAATGATTTTATTAATCAAGTTAATGAAAAAACTATTTTAGCATATCTAGTTAACTGTAATATTACTTATAATGATGATAGTATTGAGCCTATAAAAAATGGAAATTATGATTATATTTATATTCTAAATAAAGAAAATAATAGTTGGAAAATATTAGATATAGGAAGAACTTAAATTAATATTAAAAAAAATATATATAAATCCATTATCAAAAAAAGATTAGAATAAAATTTTCTAATCTTTTTCAATGAACTCTATTTTATAGCACCTACAGGCATAAGTACTATTTGATGAATAATTAATGATTATCTATATTAAATATTTTTATTATAGATAATCATTAATTTTTACCATTTCATTTTTTCTTTTAATTTTTTAATCTTTTCTTCCATTGATCCACTTCTTTTTTCTATCTGATCTTTACAACTATTTTTAAAATTTTCTCTTTCTAACTGCTCTGTGATAAGTGAATTTACTAATTCTGAAATTGTAAGACCTTTCATTTTAGCTAATTTTTTTAAATCTTCTTTTGTCTTGCATTCTAATCTTATTGTAAGACTTGAATTTTTTTTATTATCTACACCCATTTTTTAATCCCCTAAAAGTTCTCTTATCCCTTATATTCTCTATGTCTTACCTCAATTCCTTTTTGTCTTACATATATTTTTCCAGTTTTTGTCTCGGGTTAACCAAAACGCAAAAAATTCTATCCCTAGATTCTAGTTAGATATAAAAGTAACTCTAACCATTAAAATTACTAGCCGACCCCTAAGAAAAAAGTGTTTTAGGGAAACCCTAAAACACCATACGTTTATAAAGAGCATTTTTCGATACACTATTTTTTAATACATCTTTGAACTTTTCCTAAAGTTATATTTAATTGCTCTGCTATTTTTCTTAAGCTTAAGCCTTTTTCCTTTATTTCCATTATTTTTATCTTTAACTCCTGTAATTCCTGTTGTTTTTTAGTTAATCCCTTTTCATTTCTTGGCGTTCTTTTTTTATTATTTCTTTTATATTTTTCTTTAATTCCTATTATAGTTTCTAATTGTTCTTGCTCTTTTTCTGTTATATCTAATCTTTCTATTAAAGTTATACTCTTATACCAGTATCCCCCTTTATCTCTCATTCCCTTGCTTACTCTTTTAACTTGACCACTTCTTACGCCTTGCTCATATTCTAGAAACTTATTTATAGCTTTTGGAATACATCTCAATATTTTATCTACATCTCCACTATTTAAAGGCTCTATGAAGTTTTTATTCAGTTTATATACTTTTTCTTTTAACTCTTCATCATTTCTTATGTAAATCCCTTCCCAATAAGCATAACAATGCAATATAAAGTTTCTATAGCCTATTACATTACCTTTTCTAAGTTTTACTAATTTAACTATATCTCTAGCTCTTGCTAAATGTAGTGTGTAACTATTATAAAGATTTATTTTTTTGTTAGATTCATTTTTATTGGATTCTTTTTTTACATAACTTTTTTTATGTCTTTCATTCCACCCTAAGTATGTTTCTCTTAAATCGTATAATGAATATATATTTTCTTTTTCTAATACCATTAATTCGCATTTAGTTTTACTTTTAGAGTTTATTGTTCCCCATAATCTCATCAATCTACTGCAATCTGTAGCTTGTCTATCTGCTCCTAAATATCTGAATTGGGTATATAGATAATCCTCAAATTCCTGCCAACTTACTAAAGCTCCATAACTACTAGGTTTAATGTCCCAGTAAATTTGTACACCTCTTCCTGTAAAAACTGCTCTTGTTGGTCTTGGCGCTTTCCCCCAAAATGCAGCCATCCAAACTTCAGCAATAATATCGTTTATTTTATTCATTAATTCATTTTTGCTTAAATTTTCTTCATGAAAATCAAAATCTAGGTAAAATGCTCTTAACTGTTTTAGATTTTTGCCTCCACGTTTACCATTGAAGCTAGTATTTACTGTAAAATATATATCTATATTTTTATCATCCATATATTTTTCAATTTGCTCTATATTTTCATTTTTAAAATTCTCAAGCATTATCATTTTATCATTTTCTTTTTGCGTTACCTGAATATATCCTTCAAAGTCTTTTAATGCTATTTCTCTAGCTATTTTACTCATTTTTTTGTCCTTTCTCGGATTTAACTTAACTATCTACCTAAAAAGGAAATTCTATCTATTTACTTCTAACGCACTTTTTGTTAGTATATAAATAAAGAATATAAGTCCTCTATGGACTTTAGATAGGTTTAAAAAGAGCTCTGACGTCGAAAATTAGAAGCTCTTTTTTGCGTTACCCGTACAATTTCTATTTCATTTCTTTTATTCTAACACATTATTCGACGTCTGTATTTTATTTTTATCTTTTTATATAGCTCTCTTCCATTAATTTTTCTCGTTTTGTCCTATGGTTTAATTGTTTGCTTGTTTTAAGTAATGCCTTTTCTTCCGTTACTCCTTTTTCTATTTCTGTATTGTATAAATTTTGTGCATAGTTCCTTCTAAGGTTATGGAAGCTATTTCGCTCTAATCCTAGCGTATCTTGGACTCTATTAAGGTATCTATTAACACTACTTGGCTTAATACTAAATAGAGCTGTTTGGCTATACTGCTTGTCCAGTATTTCTTTTACTAAATCTATATCTTTAATTTTTTTGATTATTTCTTTACCTCCCTTAGTATTTTTAAATAATATCTCGCTTTTATCTAAATTTATATTTTCTTTTTTTATGTTTACTATTTCGTTAACTCGTACTCCAATCTCTTGTTGTAGTTTTACTGCATAAGAACTTTGGCACTTATTTTTATCCCCAAATTCTATTATTTTTTTATAGTCCGTATTGCTAATAACTGCTTTAACTCCTCTATCTTTAGTCTTTTTACTCTTAATACTTTTAGGTGTTTCTATATTTTCTCTCCATTTTAAATTTAAGTTATAAGTCTTATTTGCTACTTCCTGCAACTTGTAAATACTATTTTTATAAGTATTTATAGTTTGCTGCGTACAATTATATTTCTTAGATTCTAAAAATTTATTTAGATCTTCTGCTTTTATATCTCTTACATCTCTTTTTTCTATTCCTTTTTCTTTAAAAAAATTATTTATATCTCTGGCTACATCTTTTAATCTATAAACTTCTTGCCAACTAAATATCTTATTATCCATTGCTTGTCCATTTTCTATTTTGTAATCTCTTTTTTTAACACCTTCCTTAAAATTTTTATTAATTGCGTTATGGAATTGGCTCTTTATACTTCTCTTTTTATTCATTTTAATTCCTCATTTTCATCTAAAATTTTCGTTGCCAAATTCCTCGTTTCCCTCACAATTTGGCGATATTGAGTATGCTTTTATTAGCTTTTTTAACTTTATTTAGCTTATTTTTTTGCTTTAAGATCCACTTTTACATTATTTACAAATCCCTCTTAAGCCTGTCCGCCATTAAATGCGACACCCGTGTCGCATCTTAATGGCGACAAGACAATCTAATTAAATTTTTTAAAAATGCGTGTATTGAATAACAGTCTACAAAAAATCTATTTCTTACTCTGTAAACTAAATTGCACCCTCGTATTTATACGCCTATAAATAATTTTGTGTGCTTATACAGCCATCCTACAGGACAACTAAAATCTTTTTTATTATTTAGGCAAAGCCTAATCCTTTTTATAAGGCATTTAAGCCCTATAGCTACGCTTTAAGGCTTAAATGCCTTAAAGTGTTATTATGTTAGCCGTAAATGGCTATTCGTTATACTCTTAGCCATTTACGGCTAACGTATACTCTTTAAAATTTTTTAGTCCCCTCGCTAATGCTCCTTGCCTAAAAAATTTTAGGTTTTTTCTTTTTTTATTTTTAGTTAAAACTAAATTTTTTATTTTTTACATTTTTAAATTATAAAATTAAAGCTTTCCCCTTTTTGTAAATTTAAATAATTTAAAAATGTATTTACTTTAAAGTTATTCTGTCCCCTTAGTAACTTTAATTTTTTTTAATTCTTACTCTTTTTTTATTTCTTCTTTTTTATTTTCTAAAAATATTTTTTAATATTTGTCTTTAAAAGTTGCCCACAGCAACAGTAATTGTTAATTTAATTCCCTTAGGAATCTTGTATTTACATACAAGTTTTTAAAGCTCTATAAAAAAATATTTTCTTACTAATAAAATTCCAAAATAAAATTTTTACAATCTAAAATTCCTCCTATTTCCAACTTAATAGAATTCTGCATTTTACTAACTTTTAATTTTTAAAATTCCTCCCAATACCTAAATAGATTATCTAAATAGGTTATAAATATTTTTTGCAATTTAATGCACATAAACTTTTGCTTTTACTTAAAATTTAAAATCTAACTTTTAAGTAAAACAAAAAACCCTTATATATCTTATATGATGTTTTTTTCAAACTTTTTGCAAAAATTAGTGTAAATAAATTGTAAACTTTGTTTTTCAACATTAAATTTTGTTTTTGCACCTCCTTTTTTAGTAAATTTTAACTTTTTAATTCCTAATTTTAATTTTTATTATTACTAATTATTTTTTTAATCTAACTTTTGTATTTAAATCCTAATTTTTTATTTTATTTTTGGATTTCTCCATATCATTTAAATTTTTCTACATAATAAATATTCTACTTTCCATCCAAAAAGTTATTTCCAATCGGTAAATATTACGTTTCTATTTTTTAAACATTTTCTCTTTT
>JBOFRC010000334.1:0-1200 GCA_051650825.1 Sarcina sp.
GTGACTTTTAGACACAGACCTGTAGTTTAGAGAGGAACAAAGGGTCAAATGAAATGAATGATACCACACATGCTTAACGTGAGAGCAACCTATTTTTAAGTCTGCATAGTCTATTCTGTTAGTGCTTATAATAATAAATAACATAATTATAACCAAAATAGATGTAAACATGAAAAATAATGTACATGAGCTAAAAAATATTCAAGACTGACCTTTAGACACATGAACAATAGCGCTGCTGAATGTGGTAATAGTGGATCAATTATCTTTAAAAAAAAAAAGACATTTCAGATGAAAAAAGGAGGTGCTGAAGATGAACCACCGTTTCCTAACCTGTGATTGAAAATAAAAAGAAAAGTAGAATTTAAAGGCAAAAGTTGACAAAATGTCAGGTTTACTATATCTAAAGTCACAGTTTTTCTCTGTCAGGAAGTTGTCCTTGTCTTCTGGTTCATGACCAACATTATCTATCCAATGTTAAAAGTTTAATATTTCATATTTTTTTGATCTAACAACAACAACAATAATAATAATTAGCAGTAAGTCCGTTTTCATGACTGACAGTTGTCACATGTTACTGAGTTACTGGGATTTTAACAAACGCCACAGAGTTAATTTATTCCAAAATTCTGAGAAAAACATTGATTTCACTGAAAAATGTTTTTGAACAGTTTAAGATTTGTACAGAGACACGACATATGTAACTCTTTTATGTGTTTTCTATTCTCTTTTGTTTTCTATAAAACTGGGAAATATGAAACTGATCCCGATGTCCCTATACATTTAACATTATGTTAAGTAGGGCTGAAACTAACAATTATTTTCATTATCGATTACCCTGCTATTGTTGTGTAAATAAATCAATTAATCATTTAGTCTATAAAATGCTTATTTCTATAAACGAAAAAAGTGAAAGATGTCCATCAAAACTTCCAAGAGTCTGAGGTAACGTTTTCAAATGTCTTGTTTTGTCACACCAACAGTCCTAAGATATTCAATTCACAATAAAACAGAGAACATTGTTTTGCTTTTTGCAGTCATGCATTTATTAATCATTATGCAAAGTAAGCTCATGCTGCACTCTCCGTCATCTTCTCCTGCTGTTTATCGGTATTTCTCAGCCAGGGCCAGAGACACGGCAGCCAGGAACTTATCCATAGCCACATGGACCTCAGGGGTGAAGTCGATGGGGAACATGAT
>JBOFRC010000335.1:0-1621 GCA_051650825.1 Sarcina sp.
CTAGAACATAGGTAATCAATATAACCACACCAACTACCATAGGCCTTTTGGTTGTGTCAAAACCACCTATAATAAATTCTGTAACTTTGATTGAAGCATTCTGTAAAGGCATATTCGTCAAAATATCAAGATAAATAAATGCAAAAAAGAAGTCGATGAAAAAACTCTTCTCAAAGCAAAAGATCATGCAACATATTGTAGATCATAACAAACCATAACCAGTTGTTGTCAGAGTTCACAAAAATAACTCTGAGCTCAATCAAACAGCTTTCACTACAACCAACAATGGAGTTCACCAGACAGCCTCTAGACTTAGGGTTTTAAGGCTCACCAGAACAGTAACTTTTCATTGGGCAGACCCATCGTCCAATCACATTGGATATTGACCCCAGATAATTTTAGCTAGTACCTGTCTAATTAGCAAACCCATAATCAGAAATCCCACATTTGCTGCACAGTTCGGTCAACATCTGTGCATGTCAACAACAAACTGTCAGAGGGCCCAAAGTGGAAAAGATTTGAAACCTGCTAAATTTCATTGCTCAGGACTGATCTCAGGTGAATACAGGTACACAGTGGCTGCCATAGGTGTGTGAGTGTAAGTGTGAATGGGTGAATGAGCGCATTGTGTGTTAAGGTAGAAAAGGGCTTTATAAGTTCAGTCCATTTACCATTTACTACCCCAATACTGATACTTTGTCCTTAGACACAATAGTCATTCATTAATCCAAAGAGATAAGCAGTTATTCATCTGCAAAATGTTTTAAAATCCATCACCTAAATACTGTATCATTCATTTCCAACTCATCACTGTTCTCCAGCAGTGCATCACTGTTGTAAGTAGGAAAAGGGGGCTTTGCGTTGCCTGAGAGGTGCCAATTATGGTGTGAGCATTGTAGCTCTATCTGTAATGGTCCTGTCATGTTTGAATAGAGTAATTACAGAAGACTATATTTGAATGCCAAAATACCAGATATGTTAAATCACAAGCTACAAAGTATTACTGTAACTACTCAGCCTTAAAGGTGTTGGTAGGCATTTTTTTTCTCACTTTGGACAGAGGCTAGATGCTTCCCCCGCGCCATCTTTATGCTAAGCTAAACATGACTGGATTCCAGTTCCATACATAATGCACAGACATGAGGTTGATATTGATGGTCTTAAAAGCCAATAAGTGTACTGGCGCTCCAAAAATGTTAAACTTTTCCTTTAAACATGGAGGTATGGTCGAAAAAATTCTACATCACTGCTCATTATACAGTAGCTATAGTGCATGTAACCATAGAGTAAGTACGAATCAGACATGTCAATGGAACGGAGGGTTACATGTGTAACCCATGTTCACTGACTGCAGAGACTATCTCTCCACCCTACATATTCCATATGTACGTGGACTGACCCCACGGGGGCAGCTGACGTGGATATTCTTTAAGACTCATCATCTGTGGCCTCTCCTGTTAATCTTGATTAGAACGCGTTTCGGAGCGGCTGGGAGCTAGAGAGATAGTCTCTCCACTCAGAGAACCTGGGTTACCCTCCATTCTCTATCGTGTCCAGACTATTTCGCCACCCTACATATTCCATATGTACGGGGCCTCTGTAAGACACACCGCGAGGAGAC
>JBOFRC010000336.1:0-1957 GCA_051650825.1 Sarcina sp.
ATTTCAACTATCTCTGACGCTTCAACTATTTACAGTACACACATTTCAACTATCTCTGACGCTTCAACTATTTACAGTACATACATTTCAACTATCTCTGATGCTTCATCTATTTACAGAACACACACTTCTACTATCTGACGCTTCAACTATTTCCAGTGCACACTTCAATTTAAACTACTTTCAGCCTCTACACAGCAACTAATTGTAACTTACTGACAGCTCAAATATACCAACTGACACTTCAACTATTTACAGTTCGATTAAACTATCTTTGGCATTTCAGCTGAAATATCAATGGACTTAAAAAAACTGACATTTCAACTGCTTTCAGCGTTTACACACACGGACAATGCAGCTGCCTACAGAGCCTAAAACTAAATGTTTCATTTCAGCTCAATATTAAAAGGTAACTTAACCGTGAAGCCGGCTGAAATCCTTCCAATCCTTTGCAATTGAACACCGTCGACGAACGTCCACTAAAAGTGCTTGTTTTTGCCGCTGACAGGCTCAGATTGTTATTTTAAGTGTGTGACAACGTCATGGAAAAGATCCTACAGAGACAGACCTTTTTGTGAAAGAGTAAGATCCTGGGGGCCCCGGTGGCTCACCTGGTGGCTTACCTGGTGGCTCACCTGGTGGCTCACCTGGTGGAGCAGGGCTGGGTCCTTGTCACAGTGGTCGGGGTTCGGGTTTAGCCGATGTTATCTCCTCTCTCTCTCTCCCACATTTCCTTTCTCTCGTCAGATGTTCCTATCAAATAAAGGCAGACAAAAACAATAATTTTACCTCACAGATCATCATACAGAAACAAAACAAAACTTACCAAAACCGTCTTGGTTTGTCTTTCCACTGTTCCAACAATCACCAACTCTGGTTTGGTTGAAATAAATCCTTTGGTGAGTTTTATTTTGTTCCGTCGAGTTTGAATGAAGTGTTACGATGATCTGCGAGGTAAAATTACTGTATTTGTCAATGGAGTCTGGTGGCGATGAGGAGAGCGAGTGGCTGTTTCTGGTTAACCTTTAATGTCTCAATTTCAAAAACAACATGAAAGTTTTCTGCTTTTAAAATTCAAAAATATTTAAAACTTTATTCACTTTCTAATTGAACAGTTTGAATGTTTTACATAAAAAAAATGTTAGATATATATAATATTATCTGAGGCAGTAAAGATGCATCATATATTCCTTATTTACAGTAAGTGGTTATCAGCTGATGATGACAGAGACAATGGTTCATCTCTGTTTCGTTTCCAAAGCAAACAAGTTTAAAAAAAAAAAAAATGACGTGTTTGTCACAGTTCATCTGATGAAATGACTCTTGCCTTATTACAACTAAACAGTCCTGTTTTAACCTGTAATTTATACTAACAGCTGTTTCTGCTCTGCCCCACCTGTCTGACAAAACGTGGTAGTGTCAGTGATAAACAAAACATTACAAACTCTCATTAGGTTCGGAGAAATAGAAACCGAAAGTTATTGAGGCAGGAAGGGAAAACGAATCTAAAGCAAAGGGGGCGTGTTGATCAGCTGAGGCATTCTGTATATAAACTCTGACACACCTGCTGCGAGCATCATCTGTTCACCTGTCGCCATCTCACAAGGTAGGAAGTTCTCTTTATCAACGCTGCCACGAAACAAACTAAGAATTCATTTAAGGAGTTTAAAGACTTATGTAAAAAATGTATTGAATGATCTTTCAGGCCACTTTCATCATGGAGATAACCGTCACGATTCAGGATGGGACGTCCCACACACTGACTGTGGCCCCACAGGACACAGTGGGCTCTTTGAAAAACCTCATCCAGGAGAAACTACAAGTTCCCCTTCAGGACCAGAAGCTGGTCTTTGTCAGCGACCAGAATACAACTCTCAGCGACGACTCAAAGACTGTCAGCGAATACGGCTTACAGTCTGGCTCCCAGGTGTCTCTGTTGGTGACCCAGCCGGATACC
>JBOFRC010000337.1:0-15170 GCA_051650825.1 Sarcina sp.
GCTCTGCACTTTGAATATATATTATATAAAGATGAATTAACTTGCTTATTACAGTAAGAATAATATAGTATATACTTTTAGAAATATTTAATATAAATACTTCTAATGATATATTTTTTAGATTAAAGGAGAAAAAAGATGGAAGAAAAGAAAATAATGGCATTTAAAGATGAGAATGGAAATAAAATAGAGTTTGAAGTTTTTGCTGAAATTTATTTAAATGAAGAAACTATAAATGAAAAAAAATATTTACTATTAGCACCTGTTGATGAAGAAGAAAGCGAAGATATTTTTGCTTTTAGAGTGGATACTGTGGATGGAAATGAAGAGTATAATTTTGTTGAAAATCAAGAAGAGTTTAATGAAGTATACAAAGTATATAAAAAATTATTATATTAGGAAGTTTTAAATTATGGAAAAGTTAATTAATGTATTAGAAGAAAATGAATTTATTATTATTATTAGCAATAGTGAAAATAATTTTAAAATATCATATGAATTTGATTTAGTGGAAATTGATGCAGCAAAATCTTTTGCTAGTACAGATGAAGAAGAATATACTATAGCGTTTGCAGATTATTTAAAAGAGATAGCATATGATAATTTATTAGATATAATTGATGAATTTGAAGATGACTACAATCAACACGTTAGTATTGAATGTTTAAATTATCAGGATGGAAAGTGGATATTTAATTTAAAGATGTAATGAGAAAATTTTTTATAGCATGGTAAAAATATGAAAATGTTTTCCTTGACTTTTAAAATAGTTTTGATATAATTAAATCATAAAGAATATCCTAAGATGTACGCGAAGCTTAAATATTCAACCTACATTATAAAATCGGGATTTATAATATATTCATATATGTTGCGCTTCGATGGAGTATCCTATGCTGAAGATAACAAAAAGTGAATTGAGTAGAACCCACCTGTGAGACGCAGGACTTGAATATATAAGTGTGACGGCATTTCGGGAGATATTATATGATTTTAAACCTCTATTTATAGAGGTTTTTTTTTATATAATTATTTCCAAATAAAAGAAAATGATATATAATTTAGAAAAGGATAAAAGGGGGAATTCAAATTGGGGAAAATTCAAATGAGTAATCCATTAGTTGAAATGGATGGAGATGAAATGACTAGAGTTTTATGGAAGGAAATTAAGGAAGAATTAATATTTCCATTTATAGACTATCGTTGTGAGTATTATGATTTAGGGCTTGAATATAGAGAGAAAACTAATGATCAAGTTACTATTGATGCAGCATTAGCAACTAAAAAATATGGTGTTGCGGTAAAGTGTGCAACAATAACTCCTAATAAAGAGAGAATGAAAGAATATAATTTGAGTAATATGTGGAAGAGCCCTAATGCAACTATTAGAGCTATTTTAGATGGAACCGTGTTTAGAGAGCCGATTATAGTGAACAATATAAAACCGTTAGTAAAAGATTGGAGCGAACCTATAATAATTGCTAGGCACGCTTATGGAGATATATATAAGGCAATAGAAAATTCGGTAGTAAAAGGTAATAAAGCATATTTGACAGTAGAAAATGAAGGGGTAATAATAGATAAAAAGGAAATTTTCAATTTTACTAATACTAATGGAATTGTTATGGGAATGCATAATACAAAAGAATCGATAGAAGCATTTGCAAAGTCCTGTTTTGAATATGCTTTAAGCGTAAGGTTAGACTTATGGTTTTCAACTAAAGATACGATTTCAAAAATTTATGATCATACTTTCAAAGATATTTTTAATGAAATTTATGAAACACAGTATAAAAAATTGTTTAAAGAAGCTAATATAGAGTACTTTTATACATTAATTGATGATGCTGTAGCTAGAGTTGTTAGATCTAAAGGTGGCTTTATATGGGCATGTAAGAACTATGACGGAGACGTAATGTCAGATTTTGTTGCAACAGCTTTTGGATCTCTTGCAATGATGAAATCTGTTTTAGTATCACCAGAGGGACATTTTGAATATGAAGCGGCTCATGGAACAGTTCAAAGACATTATTATAAGTATTTAAATGGTGAAGCAACTTCAACAAATTCTGTTGCAACGATTTTTGCTTGGACAGGCGCATTAAAGAAAAGAGGCGAATTTGATAAGAATTTAGATTTGATTAATTTTGCAAATAATTTGGAGAGGGCTACCTTAGAGACTATTGAAAGTGGAATAATGACAAAAGATTTAGGTAGCATAGCAGAAAATGAAGTTAGAAAAATAGTAGATTTTAAAGAATTTATTTTATTTATAAAAAATAGATTAATAGATTTGTTAAAGGCTAATTAAATAAATAAAGCTTGTCTAGATAGACAAGCTTTATTTATTAAGCTATTTTTGAATTTTTATTTTTAGTTTTCTTAGTGTAAGAATTATATAAAAATGCCTGTTCTTTTTGAATAAAAAAATCTAAATTTTGACTTAGTATTACAACAATTACATTTGTTCTTTTGCAAAAGTGAAGAAAAAAATTGAGGATTTTTTTTCTTATGTAAATCTGTTTTTGTAATTTATTTCTATTCATAGTTCCCTCCTATACCAATATTAGACAAAAACGTCTAAATATCAACTTATATCCTTAAGATAATTATATATATTTCACCATAAAATGTAAAATATTATCATTTTTCATTTTATGACACTATGTGTTAAAAAGTATAATAATAATACATATAATGACATGTGTTCTGGAAAAATGAAATAATATGCATTTTGAAAGAGTTGATAAGAGTTGATGAAATAGGTTAAAATAATCATATAGAAATTATGTTTACAAAAGGAGAAAAATATGGAATTAGAAAAGTTAACAGCAAGAATTAATGAACTTGCGAAAAAAAGCAAAGAGAGCGGATTAACAGACGAAGAAAAAGAGGAACAACAAATTTTAAGAAGAGACTATATAGATAGATATAAAAATAATATGAGAGCTCAATTAGAGCAAATTAGACCTACAAAATAAAATATTAAAGGGTGATGCATTGTGGGAGTTACAGTAGAAAAGTTAATAAAAGATTTCAACTTAGAGGTAATACAAGAAGGAGATGCTAATATACCAATAGATGTTCAAGATATTAATAGACCTGGCCTTCAATTAGCTGGTTTTTATAATTATTTTGCACCAGAAAGAATACAGGTAGTTGGTAAAGCAGAATGGAGTTTTATAAGTGATATGGCCCCAGATCTTAGAAAAAAAAGAATAAATAAGTTTTTTTCTTTTGATATTTCTTGTTTAGTTATTACTCGTAATTTAGATGTTCCGGAAGATATACTTGCAGCAGCTAGAAAAAGTAATACTTGGTTAGTTAGAACGGATAAGATAACAACAAAATTTATTAGTAAATTAACTTTATATTTATCTGATATGATGGCACCAGAAACAAGGCTGCATGGAGTCTTAGTTGATGTTTATGGTATAGGAATGTTAATAACTGGAGAAAGTGGGATTGGAAAAAGTGAAACAGCTCTTGAACTAATTAAAAGAGGACATAGACTTGTAACAGATGATGCTGTTGATATAAAAGAGATTGATGGAGAACTTATAGGAACATCACCATATATTACGTTTGGGATGTTAGAAGTTAGAGGAATGGGCATTATAGATGTTTCAGCACTTTATGGATTAAGTTCAATTTTACCTTCAAAAGATATTAAAATAATGATTCACTTTGAACATTGGAAAGATGACGGAGACTATGATAGATTAGGAATAAATAACGAATATGAGGAAATATTAGGAGTAAAGTTAAAAAAACTTAGAGTACCTATAAGACCAGGTAGAAATATTGCAGTTATTATCGAGGCGGCAGCAGCTAATTATAGATATAACTTAATGTCAAATACTAATCCTGTCGATATTATAGAACAAAGAATGATAGAATCAAGAGAATAAAAATGTATTGATTTTAACAAATATTCCTAATTTAAATAATTAGGAATATTTATATATAAAATGTTATGGAGGAATAATTCGTGAATAAAAATTTATTAAAAGAGACTAAACTTGCATGGGATAACTATAATGAATCTGAATTACAAAATGTTTTTGATTTATCAGATAGATATAAAAACTTTATGTCTACAGCAAAGACAGAAAGAGAATCTGTTGATTATATGGTTAAAAAATTAACTGAAAAAGGTTTTAAAGATTTAAAAGAAATACTTTTAAATAATGAAAATGTGAAATCAGGAGATAAAATATATCTTGAGAATATGGGGAAAAGTCTTGTAGCATTTGTCATAGGTTCAGATGTCCTTGAAAATGGACTTAGAATAATAGGATCACATATAGATGCGCCAAGAATAGATTTAAAACAAAATCCGTTATATGAAGATAATGGTTTAGCTATGCTAGATACTCATTATTATGGAGGAATAAAGAAATATCAATGGGTTACATTACCTTTAGCTATACATGGAGTTTTTATAAAAAAAGATGGAACTAAAGTTAATGTAATTATTGGAGAAAATGAGGATGATCCTGTAGTTGGAATTTCTGATTTATTGATTCATTTATCAGGAGAACAACTTGATAAAACAGCTAGAAGCGTAATAGATGGAGAAGGATTAAATCTTTTAGTTGGAAGTATTCCTATGAAAGGTTCAGAGGGAAAAGAGAAAGTTAAAGAGAATATTTTAAGTATACTTAATGAAAAATATGATATAGATGAAGAAGATTTTATTTCAGCAGAATTAGAAATAGTTCCGGCAGGTAAAGCAAGAGATTATGGCTTAGATAGAAGTATGGTACTTGCTTATGGGCATGACGATAGAATATGTGCATATACTTCATTTGAGGCTTTGTTAGAGATAGAAAATCCTAGTAAAACAGTTGTGGGATTGTTTGTGGATAAAGAAGAAATTGGTAGTGTTGGTGCAACTGGAATGCATTCAAAATTCTTTGAAAATGCTTTAGCTGATATTATTGAACTTATGGGAAATTACTCAGATTTAAAATTAAGAAGAGCGCTTCAAAATTCCAAAATGTTATCAGCTGATGTAACACTAGCTTATGATCCTAATTTCCCAAGTGTTGTAGAAAAAAATAATGCAGCATATTTTGGAAGAGGAATAGTATTTAGTAAATATACTGGTGCAAGAGGAAAATCAGGATGTAATGATGCTAATGCTGAGTATATGGCATATCTTAGAAACCTTATGGATTCTAATAATGTTATTTGGCAGACTTCTGAACTTGGAAAAGTTGATCAAGGTGGTGGAGGTACTATTGCTTATATCTTAGCTCAATATAATATGGAAGTTATAGATTGTGGTGTTGCACTTCATAATATGCACGCACCATGGGAGATTGCTTCTAAAGCAGATATTTATGAGGCTAAAAAATGCTATAAAGTATTTTTTGAAAGTTCTAAATAACTCACTAAAATAACCTTTAAAGAATATATTAAATTATAAATATATTCTTTTGGAGGTTTTTTTTATGAATAAAAAATTTGATTGGAACAGATTAAAAAATTATGGATTATGGGTTTCTATTTTTGCATTAGTTCCAATGATTTTACAAGGAACAGGGGTTAATATTTTACCTGATAATTATCAAGCTATAGTAACGGCTGTACTTGGTATTTTAGTAACAGCTGGTATTTTAAATAATCCTACAACATCTAATAAGGGATTTTTAGATGATTAAACTTTATTGAAATATATGTAAATATATATTAGAATATAATTAAAATTTAAAACTAGATAATTAGAGGAGTTGCATAATGAAAAAAATTATTGAGACTAAGGAAGCACCAGGTGCTATAGGTCCATATTCACAAGCGATTAATGTAGGAAATTTAATTTTTATTTCAGGTCAAATACCTATAAATCCAATAAATAATGAAATTCCGAGTTCTATAGAAGAGCAGACAGAGCAAGTGTTAGAGAACATAAAAGCTATTCTATGTTCAGCAAAAGTGGATTTTAGTAATGTTGTCAAAACAACTGTTTTCTTAGATGATTTAGAGAATTTTAATGAAATGAACAAAGTTTATGAAAAATATTTTAATGAAACAAAGCCAGCTAGAAGTACAGTTGAGGTATCTAGATTACCTAAGGATGTAAAAATAGAGATAGAAACTATAGCAATAATTTGAAAAAGTTAAATATAAGTTATTAAGGGGAGAAAATTATGAATTATAAAACTTCAGGGGTATGTGCAAAAGAAATTTATTTTGATGTTGTTGAAAATAAAGTTAGAAATGTTAAATTTATCAATGGGTGTCCAGGAAATTTATTTGGAATAGCAACATTAGTAGAAGATATGGATATTGATGAAGCAATAGAAAAATTAAAAGGTATTGATTGTAGAGGAAAGGGGACTTCTTGCCCAGATCAATTATCAAAAGCATTAGAAGATTTTAAAAATAATTAGTAAAATTTTAAAAAATATATTTATATATATTGAATTTAGAACTATACCAAATTAGAATAATCTTATTTGATATAGTTCTTTCTTTTGAAACAATAATATAACATATACAGATGTATGTATTTTTAGCTTATTTATTGATTATAGATATTCATAAATTTGTTATAATAAGTTTCATTTATTTGCATATCGCCAATAAATCCATGCTTAGTATCTTCTTTTGAGTTACCGTGGCAATCAGATCCACATGTAATTAACATATTTTTGCTTTCAGCAATTGAAATATATTCAAAAGTTTCTTCTTTAGTATGTTGAAAATAGATAGCTTCTATACCATCAAAATCAAATGATAAAATTTCTTTATCAAGATTGTTTTTTATAAGTTTTGGATGAGCTAGTACAACAATTGCATTGAATTTTTTTAATAATTTAATACCATCTCTTACATCTAATTTTTCATTTGGCACATATGCAGGAGAATCATTTCCTATAAATTTTTCGAAAATTTCATCCCAAGAGTAATCATATCCAGCATCTAATATAGTCTGTGCTATGTGAGGTCTAGCAATAACGCCTTTTCCTTTATTTAATACATCTTTGTAATTTATTTTAATATCAAATATTTTATCAAGTTTTTCAACTATTTTTTTAGCCCTAGATATACGTTTAGTTTCAAGGGTTAAAAGGAAATCTTGAAGTTCTTTTTCTTTATAAGAATTATCTTTAAAATATCCAAGAATATGAACCATTTTATCTTTGTAATCACAACTAAGTTCTATTCCAGGAATAAACTTCATTTTAAGTTCCGCAGCTTTTTGAGTAGCTTCTTCTAAGCCTTTTGTTGTATCATGATCTGTAAGCGCAATAGATGTTAAATTTAAATCTTTTGCTATTTCAATAACTTGTGAAGGTTTCATTGCACCGTCAGATGCGGTTGAATGACAATGAAATTCAGCTTTAATCTTCATAAATATTAACTCCTCTACATTTATTAAATTTCAGTTTGATATATTTTTTGATATAATTATTTTAACATATTTTGAAAGGAGATATATGAAATGTTTTTAATGATAGATAATTATGATTCCTTTGTTTATAATTTGACAATGTATTTTAGAGATTTGAATCAAGATATAAATGTGTATAGAAGAGACCAAATATCTATAAAAGATATAGAAAATATCGCACCAAAGGGGATTATAATATCTCCAGGGCCTAAAGCACCTAAAGATGTAAAAGAGTGTAAAGAGATAATAAATTACTTTAAAGGTAAAATTCCTATTTTAGGAATATGTTTAGGTCATCAATGTATAGGGGAGGCCTTTGGCGGAAAAATAATTAAGGCTAATAAGCCGATGCATGGAAAAGTTGTTGCGATAGAAAATAATGGAGATGGAGTGTTTAAAGGTTTGCCTAAAAAAATTAATGTAACACGGTATCATTCACTAATTATTGATTCACAGAGTTTACCTAAATGTTTAGAGATAACTTCAAAAACTTATGATGGAATAATTATGGGGGTAAAACATAAAATCTATGATATAGAGGGCGTGCAATTTCATCCTGAGGCAGTAATGACGGAATATGGACATGAGATATTATTAAATTTTATAAAGAGGTGTTTATAATGGATTTTTATATAGAAGAAATAGAAACTAATTTAGATTTACATAATATTTATGAAATTTGGAAGGGTGAAAAGAATACTATCTTTTTAGATAGTTCTAAAGAGGAAAGTAAATATTCTAATTATTCATTTATAGGTATAAATAACTTTTTAAAGTTCACATCTAAAAAAACCAATACATTCGTAAATGATGTATTAGTTAGTGAAAATCCATTTGAAACTTTAGATAGTTTATTAAAGAAATATAAACTTAATATTGAATCGAAGATTCCTTTTGTTTCAGGGGCTATAGGTTATATTTCTTATGATACTATGCGTATTTTGGAAAATTTTGAAGATAAGAGTGAAAAAGATTATGATATATGGGATATGTATTTTTTATTTTATGATAATTTGATAATAAAAGAACTAAGTTCAGGGAAAGTATACATAACAGGTTTAGGAATAAAAGAATCAAGCAAAGTATCAGTTAATAAAATAAAAATAGCTATATTAGAATTTAATAAGAACTTTATAAAAAAAAGTATTGTTTTTAACAGGAAAAAGAATAAATTTGAATCTAATTTTACTAGAGAAGAATATATAAAGACGGTTAATAAAGTGAAAAGTTATATAGAAGATGGAGACACTTATATTATGAATTTAACACAACGTTTTAAATGTGAAAATAAAGAGGAATCGTATAACTTATATTCAAAGTTGAGAGAAATAAACCCAGCTCCTTTTTCGTGTTATTTAAATTTAGATAATGTACAAGTAATTTCTTCTTCGCCTGAAAGGTTTTTAAATATTAGAAATTCTATTGTAGAAACTCGTCCTATAAAAGGAACTGTACCAAGAGGATGTAATGCTAAAGAAGATATAATTAATAAAAATATTCTTTTAAATAGCGAAAAAGATAAAGCCGAACTTTTAATGGTAGTAGATTTAGAAAGAAATGATTTAAGTAAAGTTTGTAAAACTAATTCTGTTAAAGTTACGGAATTATTTAAGTTAGAAGAATATGCTACTGTTTTTCACCTTGTAGCTACTATACAGGGAGAATTAGAAGAGGCTATTTCAAATGTTGATTGTATAAAAGCGGCATTTCCGGGGGGGTCTATAACAGGAACACCTAAAATACGCACAATTGAAATAATAGAAGAATTAGAAAAGCTTAAAAGAGGGCTTTATACTGGGATAATTGGATATTTTGATTTTAGAGGAAATTGCGATTTTAATATAGTAATAAGAACAATAGTTAAACAAAATAATATGGCTTATTTTAATGTTGGTGGCGGAATTACTATAGAATCAGATGCAGAAGCTGAATATGATGAAACATTAGATAAAGCGCAAGCTTTAATGAGGGTATTGTAATGATTAAATTTATAGATAAAAAAGAAGTTAATATTAGTCTTGATAATGGATTTATATTTGGTCAAGTAATCTTTGAAACAATATTAGTTAAAAATAATAAAGCAATATTGCTTGAAGAACATATAAACAGAATGAATGAAGGTATAAGAAAATTAGGGATAGAAAATGTAATTTCAATTTATGAAGTTGAAGAATTAATAAAGAAAAATAGATTATATAATATCGTATTAAAAATACTCGTAAGTGATGATAATAAAATAGCAATAATAAGAGAAATTCCATATTCATTAAATGATTATAAAAATGGTTATAATTTAACAGTTAGTACTGTAAAAAAAAATAGTACTTCTATTTATCCTTATATTAAATCAAGTAATTATTTTGAAAATTTACTTGAACGAAAAAAAGCTAAAGAAAAAGGTTTTAATGAATGTATATTTTTAAATGAACAAAATTTTATAACAGAATGTAGTATGAGTAATATTTTTTGGATAAAAGATGATATAATATATACTTCTTCATTAAAATGTGGTTTATTAAATGGTATACTAAGAACATGGGTTCTAAAAAACTATATTGTAATAGAAGGAGCATTTTTATTAGAAGATTTATTAAAAGCTGATGCTGTTTTTATAACTAATTCAATAATGGGAATTATGAAAGTTGTTAATATAAATAATATAGAGTTTAATGGACAAATGATAGATATCATAGATGAAAAATATAAAAAATATTTGGAGGATTGTTAACTTGGATAAAGAAAAAATAATAGAAGGTGTAAAATTGATATTAGAAGGGGTCGGAGAAGATTTAAATAGAGAAGGATTACTTGAAACTCCAGAAAGAGTTGCGAAAATGTATGAAGAAATATTTTCCGGACTTAACATGTCTGCTGATAAAATTTTAAATAAAACTTTTAATGTTGAATCAGATGATTTAGTTTTAGAAAAAGATATAACTTATTTTTCTATGTGCGAGCATCATCTAGCACCGTTTTATGGAAAAGCACATATTGCTTATATACCTAATGGTAGAGTAGCGGGTTTATCAAAACTTGCTAGAACTGTTGATTTATATGCTAAAAAGCCTCAAATTCAAGAGAGACTTACAGGAGAAATTGCTGATTCTATAATGATGAATCTTAATGCTAAAGGTGTTATGGTTATCATTGAAGGTGAGCATATGTGTATGACAATGAGAGGCGTAAAAAAACCAGGGACTAAAACTATTACAACAACATCTAGAGGATGTTTTAAAACTAATAATGAACTTAAAAATGAAGTATATAGAATGATTTCATTATAGGGGGAATTGAATTGAAAATAGGTAATAAATTTTTTGAATTTGGAAAACGAACTTATATTATGGGAATACTAAATATGACACCTGATTCTTTTTCAGATGGAGGAAAATATAATTATATTAGTGCTGCTGTAGCAAGAGCAAAAGAAATGATTAAAGAAGGTGCTGATATAATTGATATAGGAGGAGAGTCGACTAGACCAGGACATAAGATAATATCAGAAGAGGAAGAAATTAGAAGAGTAGTACCTGTTATAGAAGCTATAAAAAAAGAAATTCCAGATGCTATTATTTCTATTGACACTTATAAAGGAATTGTAGCGAGAGAAGCTATTGAGGCTGGAGCTGATATGATAAATGATGTTTATGGATTAAAGAAGTGCCCATATATAAAAAAAGTTGCAGCAATATATAAAGTTCCTTGCTGTATTATGCATAATAGAGAAGTTGCACAATATGGTAATGATTTAATGATTGATATATGTAATGACATGAAAGAGAGTGTTAAAATTGCTAAAGATGCTGGTATTAAAGATTTAATTTTAGATCCAGGGATAGGTTTTGCAAAAACTTTAGAAAATAATTTAGAAGTTATGAAAAGGCTTGAGGAGTTTAAAGTTGATGATTATCCAGTATTACTTGGAACATCTAGAAAATCTATGATTGGGTTAACTTTAGATCTACCTGTTAACGAAAGAGTTGAAGGAACTATTGCCACTACAGTTCTTGGAATTACTAAAGGCATAGATTTTATTAGAGTACATGATATTAAAGAAAATGTTAGGGCAGCACGTATGACTGATGCGATAATCAGAGGGGAGTAGATGTGGAAAGATGGATAAAATAGTTATTAAAGATTTTGAGTTTTTTGGGTACTTTGGTGTGTTTGAATCAGAAAAGCAACTTGGGCAAAAGTTTGTTTTTGATTTTGAGTTAAATTTTTCGGTGCAAGAAGCAGCCAAAAAAAATGATTTGCAAAAGACTGTACATTATGGGGAATTATTGTACAAATTAGAAGAAAGATTTAAAGATGAAAAATACGATTTAATAGAAACGGTTGCAGAAAAATTTGCGGAGTTTATTTTATTAGAATATAAATTTTTAAAATCAGTAAAAATAAGAGTAAAGAAACCCTGGGCTCCAGTTCATAGAAGCTTAGATACAGTCTATATAGAAATCGAGCGGAAATGGAATCAAGCATTTATTGCATTTGGTTCTAATATGGGAAATAAAAAAGAAAATATTTCTAAAGCGCTAAATTTATTAGAGTCTGATCAAACGACTGTAATAAAAATTTCTAAATTAATAGAGACAAAGCCATGGGGATATCTAGATCAGGATGATTTTTTAAATGGAGTTTGCGAAATAAAGACCATATTAGAGCCTGATGAGTTAATGAATACTTTATTATTCATAGAAAGTGAGCTTAAGCGTGAGAGAAAAATCAAGTGGGGGCCAAGAATTATAGATTTAGATATTATATTTTTCAATGATTATCTTAGTGAAGATGAACATATAATTCTTCCACATCCTAGAATGCATCTTAGAGATTTTGTATTAATACCATTAAATGAAATAGCACCATATAAAATTCATCCTTTATATAAAAAAAGAGTTTTTGAATTATTAGAAAACTTGCAAGCATAGATATTATGGGTAATTATTAGATAAAATTTAACTAAGATAGAATCTATAATTTTTGTAAATAAGGAGAGAATATGAGAAAAATATTAAAATTTTTATTTAATAGAATTGCTATAGTTGGATTTTTAATATTATTACAATTGTTTGTATTAATGTACGCTATTTGGGAATTAAGTGAATCTTTTATTTATTTATATGTATTTTTTATAGCACTTAGTATTATAGTTGTTATTTATATTGTGAGTAGAAATGATAATCCATCATTTAAACTTGCTTGGACAATTCCTGTATTAACTGTTCCAGTTTTTGGAGGCTTATTTTATCTTATATTTGGCGGAAATAAAACTAGTAAAAGATTTAAAAGAAAAATAGAACAGGCATATAAAAAACATGAGAGCTTACTTCAAGATAATACAAGTATAATATCTTCTGTAGCGCTAGAGGATAAAATAGCAGCCAATCAAATGCGATATATAGATGAATTTGCTAAATATCCTCCATATGAAAAGACTAAAACAGAATATTTAAATATAGGAGAAGTATTTTTTGAAAAGTTACTTGAAGAATTAAAAAAAGCTGAAAAATATATTTTTCTAGAATATTTTATTATAACAGCGGGTTATATGTGGGATGAAATATTAAAAATTCTTGAACTGAAAGTAGCTGAGGGTGTTGAGGTAAGGGTAATGTATGATGATATGGGATGTCTTAGAACACTTCCATATAAATATGATGAATTGTTACGTTCTAAAGGTATAAAATGTGTTGTGTTTAATCCATTTTTACCATTGTTATCATTAAGAATGAATAATAGAGATCATCGAAAAATAGCTATTATTGATGGACATACAGGATTTACAGGTGGAATAAACTTAGCAGATGAGTATATTAATAAAACAGTTAAATTTGGACATTGGAAAGATTCTGCAATTTACTTAAAAGGAGAGGCCGTTTGGAGTTTAACTTTAATGTTTTTACAAGCTTGGAATTTTGATAATCCAGATGCTGAGGATTATACTGTCTTTAAACCTTATATTCATTTGCATGAAGATATTAAGTCCGATGGAATAATTCAACCATATGGTGATAGTCCTTTAGATGGTGAAATTGTTGGTGAAAATGTATATTTAAACATAATAAATAAAGCCACAGATTATATTTACATTACTACACCTTATTTAATAGTTGATAATGAGTTAGTCACAGCTCTTATTTTAGCTGCTAAAAATGGTGTTGATGTTAGAGTTATAACACCACATATGCAAGATAAGTGGTATGCTCATATTATGACAAGATCATATTATAATTATTTAATTGATGGTGGTGTGAAAATTTATGAATATACTCCTGGATTTATGCATGCTAAAAATTTTGTTGCAGATGATAAAATAGCTACAGTTGGAACTATTAATATGGATTATAGAAGTTTATATTTACATTTTGAATGTGGTGTTTTCTTATATAAGAATTCATCAATTAAAGATATTAAATCAGACTTTATAGAAACTATGAATAAGTCTCAAATGATTACATTAGATGAATGTAATAAGGTTAAATGGTCAAATAGAATAGTAAGGTCAATAATGAGAGTGTTTGCACCCTTATTATAATTTGTTTATTATAGGGCTATATCTAAAAGGTATAGCCCTATTTTTTATAAATTTTTTCTATAAAAAATTTCTCCAATACCATCATTAATGCCAGCAATATAACCACATTCAATAAATTTCATATGCATATGCCAATTTTGAGAATTTATTGAATTTGGCATAGTAGAGCTAAGTAAAAATTTATAGTTTTTGTTTTTTAAATAAGCTTCTAAAAAATCAAGTAATTTTTTTGAAACTTTTTGTCCTTTAGAAGTTTCTTCAACAACAATATAAGAAATAAATGGCATATGAGTCCATAAAAACTCAAATTTTAAGCATGCAATGACATCATCACCATTTTTAGCAACAATAATTTCATTATGTTCAATTTTCCTTTTTATAAAATCAATATTTCCATGTAAATCAAGTTTAACACAAGTCTGTAAATCACATAAATCAGCAAATTTTATAATCATAAGATATCTCCTTAAAATATAAGTATATATTTTAATATAATATATTTTAGGAATTTGTAGTTATATATTTACTGTTTGTTCAAAATATATTTACAAATAGATTCGGCTTGTAATGATAAAGGTATATCATCTATACATAGAAAGTTTTTTGGATTAATACCATCAAATGGATATATTGAAATGATATTATTACCATATACATCAATAAAAAAAATTTTATCATCTGCTACAATCTGTATTTTATACAAATATTCTAAATCGGAATCTAAAGATAATATATTATTTTTTTGATCAAGCATTTGAAATAACTCCAAAAATATTTTGAAATCATCTTTTTTTACTGGTTGTTCTTTATAAAATTTATTTTCTATAATTTTAATATTATTTACTTTTTCTAATTTTAAATTTTTTAATTCTTCTAAATACACTAAATTTTTATTAGATAAATTAATTTTTCTATAGGGGATAGTATTACAAGCTATTAAATTTAAATTAAAAATTAGGAATATAATTACAAAAATAATTTTTTTCAATTAGAATACCTCCTTCTGTAGTATATTGATTTTACTTTTATATAAATTGTATTCTCGTATTTAAGTAAATATTATATTTTTGGTAATATTTTTAATTTAAAATTAATATATCTTAATGTAAACAAGATAATAAGGAGCATATATGTATTTAATTGCTACTATTGGTCCTAGATCATGCGATAATAAAAGTATTGATGATATTATAAAAGGTGGAGCTGATACTATAAGAATTAATTTATCTCATG
>JBOFRC010000338.1:0-1316 GCA_051650825.1 Sarcina sp.
CAGTGATGCTGATGGTGTTACTGGTTGCTCCGTCTCTGGACTCACACCAGTAAACTCCACTGTCCAATGGGAGGACGTAGCTGATGTTACAGGAAGAACCAGCAGGTTTTCCCCAGCGATCTCCACACTGAGACATCCGTCCTTCAGTTGTGTTCCTCCTCAGTGTCCATCCAGCAGAGCTGTCGTCCTCCTCACAGCTCAGAGAGAAAAACTCCCCTCTAAACAGCTGAGAGCTGCTGGGACTCACAGTCAGACGAGCTGAGGAAGATTTATTGTATTTTGAGTAAAACTAAAAGACAGCTTCAAGTTTAAAACATCATCTGTGTTTAAGTTGAACATTAGTTTCTGAACTTGTTTCCAAAGAAATGTTGGAGCTCAATAAAAAGCTGATGGAGTTTTTACAGTTTTTCATTTCAGTGTTTTATTTGCAGCAGCTGGATTACAGCTCAGACGCCCGCTAACTTCTGTCTCGGGGGTTCGTAGGAAGTTCACCAACCTCGGGTGGCTGTGCAGCACAGTATGGTGGCCGGCCCTGAAGGGAAGTGAAACTCAGATTGGTTTCAGGTTTTATTCTTAACACGACAAGAAAACTCACAGAAATACAAACAGTATCTTCCAACTTTAAGATGAAGGCATCGTGTGTTTGTGGAAACTAAATATCTCACCTGCATCATGTTCAATACGGTTTCTGTGGTGCATCATGTACCAAATGCTAGTCTAAGTTCACACATTTACCTAAGATATACACTGTAAAATGAACTGTTCCTGCAGGCTCGTTGTGATCTGACGAAACATCTGTCTCCATCCAGCTGCTTCTTTAAGAGTCATACATCATCAGACCCACAACGTACAGTATCAAAGGCAGAAGCATGAATAATTAGATATAATATCATTTAAAAAGTTTTAGTGTCATTTCGTCGTAGTCCTCATGACGAAGACAAAGAGCAGAAGAAGAAGCGAAGCTGCTCCCAGTCGGCGTGTGATAAAGAAAGAGCTCATTGTGTAACTGTAGGATTATTTCGTGACTAAGTTTCCTGAGAGAATCTGATCCCGAGCAGAGGATGTTGTCGCCCCCCCTCTGCCTGTGTTGCTACGGCAGCCTCTCTGCGCTGTGTTCATACAGCCGGTCCGGCCGAGCGTGCACGAGAGTGCACGTGAGTCCGTCCTGTGAAACTGTCCGTCTGCGAGGAGAGCTGCTCTTTTCTTATCTATCGCGGTGAATGAAGGCTTTATTTCGACCAAACCAGACTTGGTGGTTGTTGGAGCAGTGGAAAGACTAACAAAGACTTTTCTTTTGTTTCTGTAGAGTTTGAATG
>JBOFRC010000339.1:0-1660 GCA_051650825.1 Sarcina sp.
CTAATTAATTGGATGAATCCTCTAGAAAAGGGCATCCATGTGACCCTGATGAACAGTGAAATACCAGACTACAAGCGTCAGTCAGCTTGAGGAGCAGCAGTGCAACATAAAGGAGCTGCGTCTTAGTGTCAGCTGCAGAGGTCTTAACTATTACGCCCTGCACTGTGTGGTATCAAATCAGCTGCCTTTTTAAATGCATCTTTTTTAGATTCCTGACCACACCCTCACCTCCATCCCATCAGTCATCACAGTAGCTCTTAATAAAAAACAGACACACAAACAGAGAGATTTCTTCCGTCTGCTCCCAGCTGACTTCAGCTGACCTCACTGTTTCTCATGAAGTCACCGCTCAGCTTTTATGTTGCCATCTTAGAGAAATCATTCCAAGGTAAGCAGACAAAGCTTAAAAGTGAGGGGAGCCAGCAAACATAAATGTTAAACAGCAGAGCTGAAATACAAAGAAGAAAGACAGTGAAAATACTAGAGACCAGAGAGAGATGGCTGCAGACTGTGAACTAATGCGTGGAAAGTTAACGGGGGCTGAAGACCTTTGAACCGCTCACTGAGAAAACACACAGGATGAGAAGTAGTGATAGGAATCATAACTGTTCAGCTCTGTTGTGTTGGCTGCTTTCCAGTGGGACAGCTGTGTTGCACCAGATAATCATCATGTTTCCATGACAGAAAAGTGTTATAATCTTGAGCATGGCCTGTATTCTGCAATAAAAATATACACAAAAAGAAACCAAAATAGTTCAATTGGTGCCTGGAATTCTTTCCCTGGTGTCTCTTTTCTTTCTTCACTTTTCTGCCTGATTCATCTTTAACATCTTCTCTCTTTGCTTGTCCAAATATTCAGCAACAATATCAGTCAATACTGATTCCAAAGTTAACAATAAGATGAAACACTAACTATGAAATGACAATTTCCTGTTTAAATGTACTGAAAGTAAAACTCCTTTAGAGAGAGTGAGGACAGAAACACTTCTTAAAACTGACTAACTGGGAACTTCTGACTGCAGCATCGACTCTGAAGACCTGATGGTGTTTTCTCACTCAAAGTGATTTTATCATTGAGTCCAACTGAGTTGCTTCTGTCACCACTTCTTTACCAAACATTTACAATTCCTTTTAGAGCTGATGTACGTACAGTCTGGACAGCATCATTGCTTACTGCTGACATGTAATCACAGAAGTGGACAGGAGAGAAGACATGGAAACAAATATCATTCCTCTCTAGGAATGACTCTCTCTTTTCTCTCCCCGTTTCTCATCAGCATTTCTTGTTTTCTCTCTCCTCTCTTGTTCTCTTGTCACACTCAGCTGATGCTGGCGAGCAGCCAGTGTCAAAGCGTCTACACCTTGACCAAAATCTTTCAAGGTGGATGATATTCCAGGAAGTGTGGTCATATAGTAGACAAAGGGATATGACTGTCTGAACTTTCAGCCCCTTGAGGTGGGCCAGATCAGCTCTATCAGTGGAGCCGTGATTAGACAAGATATGCATATGACAGGTGAAACAAAGCAGAATCTTTTATAAATTAGACCAGTGGATTTAAGATCATAAATATCAAAATATTATAATGTTTTTAAACAAGTGGCATCTGCCCTTTTCTGTATAGACACATGCAAACACACAAACAGTAGGAATAAAAAGCTA
>JBOFRC010000340.1:0-1387 GCA_051650825.1 Sarcina sp.
GGCAGACAGACCAACAGATTTTTCCAAACTGCCTCACAGGCCAAACTCAGCTGCCTGTTTACCATCATCTGATATCCACTTAATGCGTGTGGCTCAGTCCTTTTTCATGCTTGGGTTTTTTCCAATTCACTGTTTCTGATTAACTAAAACAACCGTTTTGGAAACTGTAATTACAGCCTTTTGTTTAGGAAACAATAGCCTGAACTGTGGAAACTGTATAACCCGGCAGCTTGTTGGCTGTATTCTCACAACAATGCCCAATGCTGGAACAGCACATCATTGCCATTCAGTTCAAGCTTTAAAACACAGAATCCAGATTCCATTTGGGATTTTCTGAAAATACTAGGACCAGTGAGAAATAAAATATAGGCAGCAGTGAAAGACAAGAAAACAATTCATTAGATGGGACAGTTCCAGTGGTGGCTCTAACATAGACACAGGCCACCATGGAGAGAGAGAGAGGCAGAGACAATCTGTTTTTCTGTTATTTATCTCTGTCGATTTCCATTTGTTACGAGTCTTGGACATTGGCTCTTTAGGATGCTGTTCAGCTGAAAGATGGATGTCTGCGCTCATTTATCTTGGATCTCTGACTCTGTCCTAAGCCAGTGCGCTCTGGCCTCGTCCTCAAGCCACAACAAAGCCATTAGCCTCCAGTAAAATACAACACCACCTGATCAGAGCTGCCCGCTCCCTCATAGAGTGACTGAGGGATTGTGGGAGAGAGAGGTATAGTCCAACAGAGGGATAAGAGATGGGAGGAGATGGAACAACTTAAATACAAACAAACACTGACAGAAACTAAACACTGTGTTGTTCATGATTCAGTTAAAGCTCCCAGTAGCCTCAGGGCTCCAATATGTTATTGTTTCAGCAACAAGCAGTGAAGAATAAAGGATTCTGATTTTCTGTCTGTCACTTTACAGGAAACTGAAGAGTCATAAACCTCAGTTATTTCAGCTGTGTTCACATTCTGTAGGGACCCGTGAGTTTAAAATGCCACATTTCATCTCTGTTAAGTCAGATTTAGAAGCAAATTCTCACCTGTCTTGTTCAACGTTATGTCTTTAAATTGTGTTGCTCTCTGACATGAAGGAACAAAGGTGTGTGTCTAATAACTGACTGTGTTTTATGTGGCGGGGCTGTATTTTCTCTGTCAATCACAGTAGCAAGTGTGTACCACCAGAGGTTCACTCTCCACAGGTGGTATGACATCTCCAGGAGTGGATGTGACCCACAAAGAGATTCAGAGAGACACAGCAGGCAGGAGGTCAGGAGAGAGCAACACTACTACTGCCAAGGTTACACACCTACACAGCTACACACACACACACACACACACACACACACACGCACACACTGCCGGTTTAGTAAACTGGCTGGTAGA
>JBOFRC010000341.1:0-1291 GCA_051650825.1 Sarcina sp.
ATGAGTTCAACAACAGTAACTTATCAAACACCAGATGGAACAGTAGTACCAGGAGGAACAACTACTCCAATAGTAGTACCAGGAGGAACTCCTCAAACTGTAACAATAACACCACCACCAGGATATAAATTAGTGCCTAAAAATCCTGTAAGTGATAATGGGACTAATGTAACTCCAAATAAAGATGGTAAAATAGATGTTAATACAGGAACTCCAGAACAAGGAAAAGATAATCATATTATTGTAATTGTTCAAAAGATTGTACAAAATACAGTAAAAGTACAAGTACAAAACCCAGATGGAACAGTAGTGCCAATAACAAGTGATAATGCAGGGAATTACGAAGGTGGAAGTAATCTTACACCACAAACATCAATAGATGGTGTAGATGGAGCATCAGCGGTAACAAAAGACGGAACACCGTTAACAACACCAGTAGCACCAAAAGGATACCATATTGTAAAAGTAGTAAATGAGTTAGGATCAACAGCAACAACAGAAACAGATAACTACAAGGTGCCAGGAACTCTTGGAAAAGAAAATAACAGCACAACTTATACAATAGCACCAAATAGTGCAACATTAGATGTATCAGTAAACTTAGTAAATAGTAAGAATGAAGTAGTTTCACAATTAGAGAAACCAACAACAACAATACCAAATACTAAAGGATACTATAATGAGAAGATTGGAACAAACGGAGAACCAAGTCAAACAGTACAAGAAGGAATTGCATCAGGTAAGTACACTGTAACAAGCGTAACAGTTAATGGTAAGACAATGTCATTAAATGATTATAAAACAGAAGTTGCAGATGGAACATTAAATGCAGCAAATGGAGAAAATCATGTAGTTTATAATGTTACTGAAAATGAGGGTAAAGTAGAAGTTACATTACAAATACAGGGACCGGATGGAACAATTCAAAAAGTATTAATTTCAAATAAACAGGTTCAAGATGCACCAGTTGGAACACCGATTGCAGGAGCTAATTATAGTGATATCTCAAATATGGTTCCAGCAGGTTATCATTTAATAAAAACAACAGTTGATAATAAGCCGTTATTAGAAAATAATAAACCAGGTACAACAATTGGTGGAGATGTAGTTCCAGGAATTACTCATGTAGTGTATACAATAGCTAAAGATTCAATGAGTTCAACAACAGTAACTTATCAAACACCAGATGGAACAGTAGTACCAGGAGGAACAACTACTCCAATAGTAGTACCAGGAGGAACTCCTCAAACTGTAACAATAACACCACCACCAGGATATAAATTAGTGCCTA
>JBOFRC010000342.1:0-1195 GCA_051650825.1 Sarcina sp.
TATTCACCATGAAATATTCACATTCTCAAGGTCTGGAGGATCTGAAGGAAGAACAGCTGGAAAAATAATCAGTATGCTTAATCATGCGTGGAAAATAAAAGCAATATTAATGAGCTGTTGTGTGATTGTGGTATTCATGTCAGACATAGATTAGCTGGAAAATCCACTTTCAGACAAGAAAACCCTGTTTTGACCCCAAAGCTATAGAAATTCTCATCTTTAAACAGGAACATATAACACTGCTTCAGACATCCTCTGCTCCCATCCGTTTACAGTATACACTGTGTTGTATGATGCATCAGTCCTGTTCTGACATCTGTGAGTTTCAGGACGTGATACAGCAGAGACTCTTCCTCTCATACTCTCTGTCTCCATGCAGTCAGTATCCTCTGTGTGCTGTGTTAGCATGTAGCCTTGGTGTCAGTCCCACGTTAGAGTGAAAGAAGGCTGTGGAGCTGCTGTCCCACTCCGCTGGTGGAGCTCTGACTTCCCTCTCCTGACTCTTGTCTCATCTTGTGAATTTAAAAGAAAATCAAACAGAGAAACAAAATCATAGATGACACTAACTCAATCTACGTCTGATGCCTTCTGTCTGAAGGGTCAGAAGTTTCCTGCTGTGTCTACACATTTCTAAAAAAATCCACTCTTCTTGTTGAATATTGCAGTCCAGTAGGATGTGTGAGTGAAAGCTGCAGATCAGTGCATGTAAGAGAGAGAGAGAGGAGAGAGTTTGTTAAAAGCAAAGTTGATTGAGTATTGGATGAAGGCTGCTTAATCACACTTCATTTGCAACTGGTGTTGAAATGTGCTCTTCATCTGCAGGACGACAAATCTGGTTCTCTGTAGTACATGTGCTTACATGTGCGTGTGGATATTAAGTGAAATACATACAGGCCATGTGTTGAAATACAGTACAGACGGGTCCTCTGCTGTTGTGAACAATGGTCTACATTAATGATCTCTGACCCTCTCTCTGTAAAATAAAACACACACACAAATCCAATTTATATCTTGTTTGTTGACATGTGTGAGTCCACCAATAACAACAGCCTCCTACACAGTTCAACACACTGACAAAATGTGTCGCTCCACTGAGACATCAGGACAATGCAATTTGATTTCATGGTTCTCCAGATCTCAAGGTTACCGACACAGAGAGAGTGTTTGTGTGTACTCAGCTTTATATGTGTGTCTG
>JBOFRC010000343.1:0-1916 GCA_051650825.1 Sarcina sp.
CGTATAATGTAGATTAATATAAAGTTTATATTAATCTAGAAACAGGAAGTGTTATTATGAGAATTATAAAGGCGCCACAAGAGAGAAAAGACGAAATAATAGAAGCTTCTATAAAATTATTTTCAACAAAAGGTTACGATAAAACATCTATATCAGATATTGCAAAAGAACTAAATATTGCACAGGGTCTATGTTATAGATATTTTCCTTCAAAAGAAATATTATTTGAAGAAGTATTAAATAAGTATGCAAATGATATAACAAATAATATTTTAATGAATTTTAATACTAAATATTCATCGCTAAAAAGTTATATAGAAAATATAGATTTAAATAAAACATTTGAGGATGGAATATATAAAGATTTTTTCCATTCCCAAGAAACTAGTTCATTCCATAAACTTTTATCGCTTAAGGTTTGTGATTGTTTAGTGCCAATTGTAAAAGAGCTACTTGAACATTCTAAAGATATAGGAGAAGTTAAACTTCCAATTGATGATATAGATACAGTTGCTAACTTTTGCATTTATGGACAAATAGCAATAATCAATAATAAAGAAATTTCTTTAGAGGAAAGATGTGCTAAAATAAAAAAATTTTTACTAAATATTTTAAATTTTTAATATATAAAAATGTACTCCTGAAATAAATCAGGAGTTTTATTAGAAACTTTAATGAATGATATTCATTCATTAAAGTATTTATGTTAAACTTAGGAGGATTTTATTATGAAAGTTAAAATGAATTTTGTAGAATGTGAAACTAAAAAAGGGTTAATTTCTATGATAATACCAATGATTATAATTATGTTTTTAGATATAGCTTATAATATAGTTGATAGTATTTGGGTTGGAAATTTGCTTGGTAAAACATACTATGCAGCTTTAACAAATGCAACACCAATTATCTTGCTTTTAATTGCTTTATCACTAGGAAGTACAAATGGCATTGCAATTTCTATATCACAAGCAATCGGCCTTAAAAATAAAGAAAAGTTAGAAAAAATTATAAGTACATCATTTTTATTAAATTTGACTTTTTCAATAATTATTGTAGGATTTTTAGAAGTTTTTTTAAAACAAATACTAAAACTTATAAATGTTCCAGTTCAGACATACGCAATTTCATATAAATATTTAGTTATTTATATACTAGGATATATTCCTATGTTTTTATATTTATACTTTACTGCAGTCCTTAGAAGTTTTGGAAATTTAAAATTCCAAGTAATTCCTATGGTAATTTCTATAGTTTTAAATATAATTTTAGATCCATTATTTATTAAAATTATGGGATTTAAAGGTGTTGCTTTAGCAACTGTAATATCTGAAATAATTTCATTGTTAATTATTTTAATATATATATTAAGGAAAAAGGCTTTTAGTTTAAATGTTAAAAAATTTAGCATAAAAATTTCTAGTGATATAGTAAAAAATGTTATACCCTTAATAGTCCAACAAGGACTTCCAGCAATAAGCACCATATTTTTAACTGGATTTATAAGTAACTTTGGGATTATACCATTAGACGCATACGGAATTATAATATGTATTGAAAAACTTTTATTATATCCTGCTATGGCTTTAAATATGGTATTAACAGTAATTATCGGACAATGTTTTGGAGCAAATAGACTAGATAGAATTAAAGATTATATAAGATTAGCTATAAAATATGGTGTTATTACCCTACTGATAGTAGACAGTCTAATAATAATTTTTTCAAAACAATTATCAGATATATTTATTAGAGGAGATAAAATTAGCCAAATTGTTATGATTTATTTTATTATAGTTGGAATAGGATATATATTAAATTATATAACAAATTGTTGTTTGGGATTTTTTAATGGCATTGGACAACCAATAAAAGGAATGTTAATAATGATATTTTATTATTTAATCATACGTATCCCA
>JBOFRC010000344.1:0-15093 GCA_051650825.1 Sarcina sp.
TCGGAGTATCAGAGAAGGCATTTCAAGACGTTACTCTATCATTCTACCTTTCGTAATAATAGTTCTAACTTCTGAATTTAATCAGCTAGTTAGGCTAGTTTTAATCTTTTAAAGACATTGTCTAGCAACAAGTCGCACCTAAATGAGTTGTATATCCTATATAATCAGGCACATTCTGACCTATACCTCTTAGTGCTGATGATTGGAAGAATACACAAGTATCTACTGGATTTCCTCCATGTAACTGTATAGCTTCATTCATTGCTGAATTATCATTTGCAGGGTTTAACTCATAATTATAAAGTTGTTTATTTACACTACTAGCAAATCCATTAGGATCAAATCCTGGTGTTGCCATAAATCCTGTACCTTGTTGATCTGGAGCTATTTTCATTGTTTTTAGTCCACTAAACTTCATATTATTTACAGTTATAGTCTTACCTTTTAACTTAGCTGCCTGTTCTTTTGTCATAGTCTGATTATTATTTTCGTTTTGATTGTTATTTGCGTTTTGATTATTACTTGCACTCTTATTTTCATTTTGATTATTATTTGTATTATTGTTTACATTTTTATTTATATTATTTGTACTCTTATTTTCATTATTTATATTTTTACTTGTACCATTGTTTACATTATTATTTCCATTGTTATTTGTGTTACTATCTACACTTTTTTGCGCTAGTAATACTGTATTATCATGTTTAACATGATGAGTCATACCCATTGCAGGCGTAAGTCCTGTACTTACAACTCCTGCTAAAAGTAGCATACCCAACATTTTCTTTTTATTCATAAAAAAACCTCCACATTTATCCTTCGTAAAACCTTCAATTAATATTAACATATTTTTAATATTTTTTCCTTTTATTTCACAAAAAATGTCTATTTATTACCAAGAAATCAATTATATAAAAAATTTAATTACAAATAAATCTATAAATTACCAATACACAAAATTATAGATATAAAAAAAGAATACTATAAGAAGATTTATACATAACTCCTTATAATATTCGATAGTATCTAACTTGATAGCCTATTTAATTTTTTAATTTTTCAAATTTAAATAATACTCATAAGCTAATTTTGAATCATATTTTTCATGTACTATTTTAGCAATAGCTTGTGCCATCGCTTTAGGATTCTCAGCTTGAAATATATTTCTTCCCATATCAACACCTGCTGCTCCTTGTGAAATACCTTTATATGCAAGCTCTAAAGCTTCTTTTTCCGGAATTTTCTTTCCTCCAGCAATAACTATAGGAACCGGGCAACCTGCCACAACTTTTTCAAAATCTTCACAATAATATGATTTTATGATTTGCGCTCCAAATTCAGCTGTCATTCTCGTTGCAAGTTGAAAGTATTTTCCTGTTCTTTCCATTTCTTTTCCTACTGCAATTACACCAAGTGTTGGTATTCCATACCGATTTCCTGAATCTATAGTTTTTGTCAAATTTTCTATTGATGATTTTTGTCCTTCTCCACCAATAAAAACTTGTACTGCCATACAAGATGCATCCATTCTTATTGCATCCTCTACACTAACCGCTATAACTTCATTACTCATATCATCATTTAAAACACAACTCCCAGCTGTACATCTTAATGCAATACCCTTGTTATGACCTGTTGGAACTGCTGCTCTTAAAGCCCCTCTCGTTCCCATTAAAACATCTACATCTTCTATTAATTGAGGTATTGCTAGATCTAATCTTTCAAGTCCTGCTGTTGCTCCCATAATATAACCATGATCAAATGCAAGCATTACTGTATTTCCACTTTTAGGATTGAATATTTTAGATAATCTACTTTTCATTCCCCAATCAACATTATCCATTCCTTTAACATAAAAACTTTTTTTCTCAACAGGGATATCAATTTTATAGTCTTTTGCAATTTTATTTCCAAACTTATCTGCCATATAATATTTCTCCTTATTTTATTTAGTATTTATCCTACTAAATTATTTTTATATATAAATATTTGTTTTTCATGCATAATCCATAAAAACTAGAACCTCTAATCTCTTTTATACAATCATATATCATTAAATTAATTTTCAATTTATATTAAAATAGAGGGAACTATTTTCTAACAAGTTTTTTAGAAGCTCTAGAATTTTATTTTTATAGTATTATTTCTTAAAATTATAATTTTAGGCTAAATTATACTAATATTAGATTTAAAAATCATAATTATCAACATTATCCTTAGTGAAAACAACTCTTTCTGGAAGAAGAATAACACCTGAATCTTCTGCTTCATAGTCATATCCTTGTATTTTATTTGATTCAACTTTAAGTTCACCTATATTAGGAACATTTAAAGTATCCCCAACTTTCAATTGATTACCTTGTGCAAGATGTGCTGCTGCATAAGCTCCTATAGCTCCTTGCACTTTACAATCCCACAAACCAAATCTATTTATAGTTCCATCTTTAACAAACTCTTTCATTGAATTTGGAGAAGCAAATCCTGTAACAATAACATCTTTTCTCTTTAAATTTTTAAGAGCTTGGGCCATAGCAGGAAGAGCTGTAGAATCTGGACATAATACCGCATCTATATCAGAATATGTTTGAAGAATAGATTCCCCAACTTGTAGTGATTTTTGAGCATCTTGATCTCCATACTGAGTAGTTACTACTTCCCATCCTGGATATTCAGCTTTTATATACTCATTAGCAAATTTCACCCATGAATTTTGATCTGTAACTGTAGGACTTGAATAAAAGAAAGCAATTTTAGCCTCTTTCTTTTGTTCCTCATTCATATCTTCTACTGCCATATCTACAAGCATTTTACCAAGTTGTTTTGGAGTTCCTTGACTAATATAGACACTTCTATATTTAGGATCTACATCCGAATCCCACGTTACAACCTCAACTCCTTTATTTTTAGCATTCTGAAGAGCTTGGTTTAATCCATCTTGCGATAATGCCGAAATCGAAATTGCATCTGTTCCTTGCGTAACAGAACTGTTAATTATTTGTACTTGATTCGAAACAGAAGCTTCTGGTGAGCCATCATACTTGACTGTAAATCCTTCTTTTTTCCCTATATCTTGTGCCCCTAGATTTGCAGATTCAAAGAACATATTCCCTGTTACTTTAGGTATGAATGTTACATGTACATTTTCATCTTTCACCGTCCCTTTGTCTTCTTGGCCACAAGCAACAAACATCCCCATAGATAAAGCTACAACTAAAATACTTGAAACTAATTTAATTTTTTTCATAAAAAATCTGCTCCTTATTTTATTAATATTTATACTAAATTTTTAATATAAGCACACTTAAACTTTTTGTTTTTCTCTTATTCTTTTACGAATAAATTCTTTAATAAATTGCTCTTCTCTTATTGCTATAGTTATTATTAAAAGTAATCCTGTTCCTACACTTATATATTGACTTGATATACCTGACATCTGTAGACCAAAAGTCATAAATCCAACAATAAGACTTGCAAGTGCTGTCCCAATAATACTTCCTCTTCCTCCTGTTATTGCAGTACCACCAAGGACAACAGCTGTTATTATTGGTAATGTAAGTTCTGCTCCAAGTTCTGGTCTTGAAGATCCTAAATAAGAAGTCATAACTATTCCTGCAATTGCAGCACTAGTTCCTGTTAATATATAGGTGAACATGGTTATCAGTTTATCATTTATTCCTGAATATCTTGCTGTATTTTTATTAATTCCTACTAAAAAAACATATCTTCCAAAGTTCGTTTTATGCAATATTATAAATGCTATTATTGCTAAAACAATAAATATAATTACTGGATTTGGTACTCCTAATATATTTCCATTAGCAATTTGTATAAATGCATCTGGAAATCCTGATATTCCTTCAAAAGCACTTACTCCTGAAAGACCAATTATAACCAGTGCAACTCCAGAAAAAAGCATAGATGTCCCCAGTGTTACTACCATAGGTTGTACCCCTGTATACGAAACTAAAAAACCATTTAATGCACCACATACCGCTCCTAATAAAATAGTTACTAAAATAGCTCCCCATATATTTAATCCAACAACTTTCCACAATATTCCTACAGTTACAGATGATAATCCTATTATTGATCCTGAAGAAATATCCATGCCTCCCGTTATAATAACTAGAGTAAGAAATATAGATATTATACTTATACACACGAAATCATTTATGCTATAAATTAAAACATTAGGATTTAAAAATCTACTATTTATAAGCCCAAATACAATTATCTCAATGATTAAAAATATAACTAGAGAGCTTTCCCATCCTACTAAATTTTTAAATTTTTTCATTAAGCTCACCTCTATTTACATTAAATTTTGCACATAATTTTTCTCGTTTTATTTTTTCTTCTTTTCTACGCTGTATAAGAACATCTGTAACAACTATCATTATAAGAAGCATTCCTGATATAGTATTATTCCAATAAGCAGGAACCTTTAAAAATACTAACGCACTATTTATAGAAGTCATTATAATAGCTCCAAGCCCAGCTCCTATAATAGAACCTGTTCCTCCATTTAAGCTTACTCCGCCAAGTACACAAGCTGCTATTGCTACCATCTCGATACCTTGTCCTGCAACACTTGCTACAAAACCAATTTGACTAGTGTAAATTAGACCAGCTATACTTGCACAAACGCCAGATAAAATAAATGCTAAAATTTTAATCTTATCAACCTTTATTCCAATTAAAAATGCTCCTTCTGAATTATCTCCTATAGCTTTAAAGCTTTTTCCAGTAGTTGATTTAACTGCATATAAACTAGTAAATATTATGGCAATAGTTGCAATTACAAAGAAAATATTAAATCCTAAAATTTCCTTTTGCGAAAAACTTTTAAATGAATTAGGCAAATTTTCTACCCACTGACCTCCTGTGTAAATAAACATAAGCCCTCTTATAATCCCCATAGTTCCAAGTGTCATCACTATAGATGGTATTTTAAATTTTGTAACTCCTATTCCATTTATAAGCCCTATTAATCCACCAATTAAAATTGCTATAATAATTGCTAAAAAAACATTTTTTCCATCTCTCAACATAGTTGCTGCAACTGCTGCTGAAAAACCAAGAGTTGATCCAACAGAAACATCTATTTCCTTAGTAAAAATAACAAATGTAAGCCCTATTGCTAAAAAAATATATAATGAACTTCCCTTTAAAGTAATCATTATATTTTCAAACTGTAAAAAACTAGAATTTACAACTCCAACACCTATAAATATTAATAGCATAAAAGCAATTACTGAAATTTCTCTTCGCTTCAAAAGTGACTGTATTCTATCTTTCACTATTATTCACCTCCTGCTTAATCCCATAAGCTGCTGCCATTAAAGTATCTATACTAATATCATTTTTACGAAAACTCTGTTCTATGCGCCCTGCATACATAACTAGTATTCTATCCGATAATTCCATTATTTCTTCTAAATCTGAAGAGATTAAAAGTATAGCTTTTTTCTCCTGCTTTAAATTCCTTATAATTTTGTATACATCACATCTAGCCCCTGCATCTATACCTCTTGTTGGCTCATCTAAAATTATAACTTTAGGCTCTGATGATAATATTTTTCCTATAACAACTTTCTGCTGATTTCCACCAGATAAAGAAATTGCTGATTGCTCATCACTTGTAACTTTTATTCTTAGATCCTCTATATGCTTTTTTGCTATTTCTTTTTCTTTTTTCTTATTTATAAAAAATTTATTAATACTTGGTAATATTCCAGATGTTATATTTTTTGTAACACTACCTATGCCAAATATTCCATTAAGCCTTCTATCTTCTGGAATATAATTAATGCCTTTTTTTATTATTTCTCTTGTATTTTTACCTGTTATATCATAATCATCTAAAAATACATTTCCACTTATAGTTTGAGAAAGTCCAAATATAGACTCTGCAAGTTCTGTTCTTCCTGCACCTACTACTCCTGCAATACCTAAAACTTCGCCCTCATACAACTCAAAATTTATATCCTTAAATCCATAACCATTATAATTTTTCAAAACTAAAATATTTTTTTTGTTGCTATAATCAAAATTTTCTTCATCTTTATTTATAACTTGTTTTATAGCTTTTCCTTCTGGTAACAAACCATCTATAAGCATTTCTTTGCTGACATTTTCAACTCCATTACTTAACGTTATTTTTCCATCTCTTAAAATTACCACTCTTGATGAAATTTCAAACACTTCATTAAGCCTGTGTGTAATATAAAAAATTCCTATGCCTTTGTCTTTTAAATCACGAATAATTTTAAATAAAGTTTTTATTTCTTTAAATGTAAGAGTTGAAGTTGGTTCATCAAGTATAAGTATCTTACTTTCACGAAGTAATCCTCTTAAAATTTCTATAAGTTGATGATCTGCTATAGATAAAGTATTTACACTTCTATCTAAACCTAAATCCCATGATAAATCAGCTAATAAATTTCCAAGCTTTCTCTTAAGAGTCAACTTATTTTCTTTAAATCCCATTAATATATTTTCCTCTACTGTCATATTAGGAAATAATAATGGTTCTTGTGGAACTAAATATATTCCTCTTGAAATTGATTCTGTAGGATTTGTAATATGTGTTTTTTCACCATCTAAAAATATTTCACCACTATCAGCCTTATAAATTCCCATTATTATTTTCATAAGAGTACTTTTTCCAGCTCCATTTCCTCCTATTATAGAAACAACTTCACCTTTCATCAGCTCTAAATTTACACCTTTTAAAACTGTATTATTTGAAAAAGATTTATAAATGTTTTTTAGTTCTATTAAAATATTTGAATTCTGTTTTTTATCATCCATTTGCTACTACCTCCCTATTTAAATTAAATGAACATATGTTCAACTACTGGACATTTATTCATATTAAGGTCATCATTTTTTAAATGATAAAAACTTCTTAAATAATCATCTTACCCTTTATTCTTATTGTGAAAATATTTACATTAGAACATAGAATTCATAAATTTTATATTTATTATTAAAATTTTTTAATACAAAATTTGGAATATTGAACAAAAGTTTAAAATAAACTATTTATGTAGGTGATTAAAATGTTTTACGAAGAAGATTTAATTTATAAAATAGCGTGGTTTTATTATTTCGATAATATGACACAACAAGAAATTTCAAAAATTTTAAATATATCAAGAACTAAAATAGTTAGATATCTTGAACAAGCTAGAAACCAAAATATAATTCAATTTAAAATAAAAAAAGAAGGTGAAAGTAGACTTATTCTTGAAAATTCTCTGATGAAAAAATACAACCTAAGCAACGCTTTTGTTGTGCCAACTTCATCAAATATAAATGAATCTTTAGGAAAAGCTACAGCACAATTTATAGAAGCTAATACAGATAAAAATTGTTTTATAAATATTGGTTATGGCGATACAGTTTCAAAAGTAATTGCTAATTTAGATTTTTCAGCAAAAAATTCTTTATCTTTAGTGGCACTAACAGGCGGTATGTCATTTTATACATCTTCTCTTGCCTTGTCATCTAATAATCCTGAAACTCAAAAGTTAGCTAGAATTTTTTTAATTCCATCACCATTAATAGTTTCAAGTGAAAGTCTTGCAAATGAATTATTAAAAGAACAATCTTTAATAGATATTTTTAAAATGACAGCACTTGCATCCTATACTATTGTTGGAATAGGTTCTGTAGACGAAAAAGCAACTGTCTTTAAACACAATATGTTAAACCCTAATGAACTCGTTCTTCTTAGAATGCAAAACGCTGTTGGTGATATACTTAGTCAATTTTTTGATGAAGACGGAAATAAAATAGAAACTCCTCTTCACAATAGACTTATTTCTGTTAATTTATCTGATTTAAAAAGCAGAAATAATATTATAGGAGTTGCTGGTGGTTTACTTAAAAGAAGAGCTATAAAGGCAGCCTTAAAAGGCGGCTATTTAGATATTTTAATAACTGACGAAGATACTGCAAAATACCTAATTGAGTAATTTATATGGAGGTCTTTTTATTGAAAAAACAATATTTAATGGCACTTGATGCTGGTACTGGGAGTGTACGCTGTGTTATCTTTGATACTCATGGCAAAGAAATTTCATCTGCAAGTAAGGAATGGTTTCATACCTCAGATGAAAACATCCCAGGCTCGATGAACTTTGATGTAAATACAAATTGGAACTTAACTCTTAAATGTATAAAAAAGGCAATTTTTAAAGCTAATATTAGCCCTAATGATATTTTAGCTATATCAACCACTAGCATGAGAGAGGGAATTGTTTTATATGATGAAAATAAAATTGAAATTTGGGCTTGTGCTAATGTTGATTCTAGAGCTGAAAATGAAGTTGTAAGTTTAAATAAAGATTTTCCAAATCTTGAAAAAGAAATTTACGATCTTTCTGGTCAAACATTCTCTCTAGGTGCTATACCAAGACTTATTTGGGTAAAAAAACATTTATTAGATATATATAAAAGAACAAAATTCATAACAATGTTTAATGATTGGCTAATCTTTAAATTATCGGGAGAATTATCAGTGGAACCTTCTAACGGATGTACTACAGGTATGTTTAATATTAAAGATAGAAGCTTTGATAGAGAAATTTTTAAAAAATGCAATCTAAATGATAAAATCTTGCCTATAGTTTATGAAAGCGGAACCCCTATAGGCAAAATAACTGAAAAATGTCATATAGAAAGTGGACTTAGTAAAAATACATTAGTTGTTATTGGAGGTGGTGATGCCCAACTAGGTTGTGTAGGCTTATCCTGTGTTGATGACAACCAAATAGCAGTTCTTGGAGGTAGCTTTTGGCAAGTCGAACAAAACACTATTATTCCTAAAACTGATGCTAAAGCTAGAATAAGAGTTAACTGTCACAGCATTCCGCATATTTTCCAGTATGAAGCAATAGCTTTTTATCCAGGTCTTATAATGAGGTGGTTTAGAGATTCTTTTTGTGATTTAGAACTAGAAAATGAAAAAATTACAGGAGTAAATGTCTACGATCAAATGAATGAAAAAGCTAAAAAAATACCTCCTGGTTCTAATGGAGTTCTATGCACGTTCTCCAATATAATGGATTATATTGACTGGAAACATGCTTCTCCAACATTTACTAATTTTTCACTTGATGCAACTAAATGTAATAAATATAGTTTTTATCGCTCTATTCTTGAAAATGCTGCTTATGTAACTAAAGGTCATTTAAACCTCATAGAAGAGATAACTAATATTAAACAAAGTAGCATAATTTTTGCTGGTGGAGCTTCTAAAAGTGATCTTTGGTGTCAGATTATTGCTGATGTTTTAAATGTAAACGTTAAAATTCCTGTGATAAAAGAAGCAACGGCTCTTGGTTGTGCAATTTGCGCAGGAGTTGGTGCTGGTATATATAAAGATATTTCATCTGCATCTAAAAGCTTAGTAATATTTGAAAAAGAATTTTCCCCTAATATTTCAAATGTTGAAATTTATAAAAATATCTATGAAACTTGGCTTAAACTTTATAAGAAAAATTTAGAAATAGCTGATAGTGGATTAGTAACACATATGTGGAAAGCACCTGGAATATAAATATATTCAAATTTTATTGAATACAGCTGAAATAGCATATTAAAAACTTAACTATTAGGTAGTAAACTACCTTTTAACTTTAACAAAAAACGTAGAATAAAAAATAAATAAAATGGATGGTGATACTATGTTTATAGTAAATGAAAAAGATTTTTCTTATAGATTTTTGGATAGTGGTCCTAAATATCTTATTCGTGGTCCTAGATTAAGTTTTGGAGTAGTCGTATTAAAACCAAATGAAGATTTTCAAAATCATAAACATGATGTCATGGAAGAAAATTTCTTTATATTAGAAGGGACTATAAAATTTTTAGTTAATGGTAATGAAATAATTGCAAAGAAAGGGGATTTTGTTCATATTGAACCAACAGAAAGTCATTATTTAAAAAATATTGGAACAACTAATGCTAAAGCTACATTTTGTCTTGGACCATATAAAGAAATTGATAAGATAGACTTACCTCTTTAATAAAACATCTAAAATAAAAAACTGCATTTAAACATGTTTTCAACAAATTTAAATACAGTCTCTGTCAGCAAAATAAAAATTTTGCTGACATTTTTTAAACTAAAACAATTTAAATAATTTTCTATAATAAAAAATTTTCAAAACTTGCATAAAACTTTTTTAAAACAAAATTTTTATTTTAGAAGTCCTTTAACTAGAAATTTCACTGTTTTTTCAATTTCTTCTTCATCATTAAAATTAGCATTTAAAGTTAAATTTAACATTGCATAAGAAAATATATTACTAGCCACGAATCTTATAATATCATAATTCGCTAACTCATCTATTAGTCCAGCTTCTCTATAACTATCTAAAATTCGATTTACTCCCCTCTTCATTTGCATAGGAATTGCTTCAAACAAAGTAAATCTAAGTTCTTTTCTATACATAACTTCAGTTATAAGAATTTTAGCAATTTTTTTATTTTCACTTAAAAATAAAATTCTATCACTAACTATAGAATGTATAAATTTTCTAAACCCTTCCTTTGTAAGCTCAATGTTATCATCTGAAAAATCTTCAATAACAACTTTAAATATACTTTTTAAAATTAATGGTAATATATTTTTTATAAGTATATCTTCTTTTTTTCCAAAATGCTTAAAAATAGTTCCTTCAGCAACACCAGCTGCCTTTGCTATTTGACTAGTTGAAACATTTGAAAATCCTTGTTCTGAAAATAAATCTATACAAACTTCTAAAATTTTTTTCTTTTTGTCAGTCATTGAATCATTTATTTCTACATTTTCTTTAAAAAGATTTATTGTTTTTCCTACCATAATTTCTCCTTTAAACTTTACGATATCTTCTAAGTCCTATAATATTGATTACTGTAAATATTATAGCAAATATACAAAGAACTATAATATAACTAAATATTTTATCAAAGGAAAATCCTTTAATAATTACATCAATTAAAGCTTCTCCACCATAATACATAGGCATTATTTTAGCTATATCTTGAAGAGAACTACTCATACTGCTTATAGGTATTATTCCTGATAAAAATATTTGTGGAAGTATTATTATAGGAATAAATTGCATCATTTGAAACTCTGAGTTAGCAAATGTTGAAAGAAGTATTCCTAGTGCTAATGCTACAAAAGCTATAACTATATTAACTCCTATAACAAGGAATATACTTCCAGCTATACTTATTTTTAATATAAAGACCGAAAAAGCTACAATGATTATAGTCTGTATAATAGCAAAAATTCCATATCCAAACAAATAACCTAAAACTATTTCATATCTTTTAATAGGTGTAGCTAAAAGTTTATCTAAAGTTCCTGAAGTTCTTTCTTTTAAAAGTGACATTCCAGATATTAAAAATACAAAGAAAAACACAAAGAAACCTATAAGAACCGGAACCATACTGTCAAATAAAGTGCTATTTGCGCTACCATAAACATAGCTATTATTAATAGTTAAAGGTTGCGCTTTATTATTTAAGCTCTCCATATGAGATTTATCATTAAGGATATGTGCTTGTTTTTGAATAATTGCTCCTTGCTCTTTTACCACACTTCCCAAATCTTCTATGGTTAACTTAGATATTGCCATACCAAGCTTACTTTGAATTGCTATAGTATTACTAATATTACTATTATCATATGTCACATTAACATTATTCCCATCCATATAAATAAAAGCAGTAAGCTTATTTGTCTCTATTTTATTCTTTATATCATTACTATTAGAAAATTTTTCTGTTGTTATACTATTATTATCTAGTGAATTTACTATATTATCATTTAAATTATAATATCCAACTTTCAAAATTTGATTATTACTATTGTTAAAAATAAGATTCATAAGAGTAAGTATAACTAGTGGTGCAATGAGCATTAATGCTAAAGTTCTCTTATCACCTATAATTTGCTTTATTATTCTATTAACTAAGTATAATATTCTCATTACCTCGTCCTCCCTGTTTTTATGAATACTTCCTCAATAGTCTTTGAATCATACTTATCTTTAAGCTCTTTTGGTGTTCCATTCTCTAAAATAATACCTTTCCCAAGTAAAATTATTCTATCGCATTTTTCAGCTTCGTCCATAACATGCGTAGTAACTAAAATAGATTTGCCTTGTTCTTTTAATTTATACAGTTCATTCCAAATATCAATTCTTAATTCTGGATCAATACCTACTGTTGGTTCATCTAATATTAGAAAATCTGGATTTTGTAAAAGGGTTAAAGCAAGAGATAATCTTCTTTTCATCCCTCCTGAAAAAGATTTTACTTTTTTCCCCAAATGCTCTTCTAAATTTAATAATTTTGCTAAATAAGCTATTCTCTGATTTAGCTCTTTTTTAGAAACCAAATACATTTTCCCAAAGAATTTTAAATTTTCTTTAGCTGACAAATCTAAATATAAAGCATCCACCTGAGCCATATATCCCACCTTAGCTAAAACCTCTCGGTTTGGTATTTTGTAGCCTAAAAGTTCAACACTACCTTCATCAGATTTTTCCATTCCCATGATTAACTTAATTAAAGTAGTTTTACCGGCACCCGATGGTCCAATTACTCCTATAATTTCAGATTTTTCAACTTCAAAACTAAGATTCTTTAATATTGAATTTGCCTTAAAGCTTTTGCTTATATTATTAACTCTAAGTTTCATTTTCCGACCTCCTATAAAGTGAGTAATCACTCACTAATATCTTAATATAAAAATATCATATAAATTTCATAAGGTCAATAAATTTAAAATAGTTAATCATAAAGTATCCTATGATTAACTATAAAAAATCTTATTTAAAATTCAAAACTAAATTTTTATAATAGCTTTAATCTACAAAAATTTTTAATACAAAGACTCCATCCGCAAATCCACTTTTTAACTTATTCGGTGTAACTCCTTCTACCTCTCCTAATTCTTCCGTTCTTATCTTAATATTAGCAGCATTATAAATGTCTCTATAAATAGATCCTTTAGTATATGTTAGTTTTGGAATGAATTCTAAATGCCCTATTGTATGTGCTCGAATCTCACAACGCTTTCCTGCATTATTATTACTTTTAACCACATTATTCCATTCAAAGTCCACACCTAAAGCAATCGCATTTTTTACTCTAATATTTCCTAGTGCTTTACCACCATACCTTGCTGAAATGTAAGTATGATTTTCATCTATAAACTCTGCCCCTGCTTCGCTTCCATCTATAGATGCTGTTATCTTTATAGGCTCACCATAAATAGATCGACTATTTGTTTGAACATATCTATAATTTGAAGGTTCTTTACTTTCTTTAATTACATTTATTTCTTTATCCTTAAAAACACCTAATTTAAGCTCGTCAAATGAAAGTGCTAAATCCCCAGTATTAAAGCTATTATTAATTATATTTAGATACTCTTCCATATCTACAGACATTAAATTTCCTTGTTCATCATATCTCCAAGCTTCTCTTATCTCTTTATTATTAAATTTTAAATATTGCTTGCCATCATCGTCAACATTTAATTTCCACATTGTATCATCATTTTTTTTATTATTAACGCTAAGTTCTAAATTTTTTTTCATTTCCTTTGCTTCAACACTTGTTTTATTCTTTAGTATAGCATTTAATCCTAAAGTTAATGCAATTGTTGCTAAAGCCATAATCATAATTTTTTTCACAGTCAATCCCCCTTGTATAAACAACCATTATATTCTAATTATACTATTAAAAGTTAATTTTAAAAGGGGATTATTCATATTTTAGCGAGGTTTATATTTATCTAAAAATTCACTTTAATTAATTATTTATTGAAAATTATCTTATAATTAAAATATTTTATTGAAAATATATATTTTTTTAACACTTAAAATTACTATATTCATTTTGTTTCTTTATTGACTATTTTTTGTTTCTTTATTATCATTTTATTGAAAACGAGAATCATTTTTATTTATTGGAGGGACTTTCATTGAAATTAATTTATGACTTATTAATACCACTTATTCTTGTTATATTATTAACTTATATATTGCATAATAATATAAAAAAATACCCTAAATATTATTATTTTGGTGCTATAGTGCTTTCTAGCACATCACTTATATATGAACTCTATAAATTATTAACTAACGCAAAAAAACTTACTGGTCCTATATATATCTTAGAACGTTGGGGATTCAAAGGTTTTATAGCACTAGCACTTTTTATTGTTGTGATTTTTTGTGGGGCATTAAATAAAAAATCTAATTATGCTAGAAGAATTCTTAAAATACGAGGAGAGCTTTCTATTATTGCTGCAATCTTTATGATTCCGCATGTAGTAATATATATAACTAAATTTATAATGAAATTATTTAATGGGAAAACAATTTCTGTTTATAACTTTATTTATATAATAATTGGACTTTTGGCCTTCTTTATTTTAATTCCATTATTTATTACATCTTTACCTAAAATAAAAAAAACTTTATCAAAAATAAAATGGAAAAAAATTCAGACTCTTGCTTATTTATTTTTTGGACTAATCTATTTTCATGTTATATTTATTTTACTTGATAGCAAAAATTTAGACTTAGCAAAATTTATTTTTTACAATTTACTTTTCCTATCATATATAGTACTAAAAATTATTAATAGTACTAGTAGACGTAGGCTAACTTGTTAATATTTTAACTAGTTTTAAAAAACCTTTAAAGTATATTATTACGTAATAATACTTTAAAGGCTTTTACCTATCAAAATTATCAAATATTATTCAAATAATTTTTTAATATCTTCAATTCTAGACATTGCTAAGCTATAACCATTTTCATAACCTGCTCTAAGTTTATCTACATTTTTTTCAAAAGATTCAACAGCAGTCTCTTCTGTTGGTCTAAGTATTATCGCTTTTCCTTCTTGCTCTAACTTTTCACACATTTCTATAGCTTTATTATATTTTATATACATATTTCTAAAATGCTTTTCAAGCTTTGGATATTTTTTCTTTAATACCTTGCAAGCAACTAAATTTCTTTTTTCTAACCTTAACCTATATCCTTTAGGTCTAGTAAGAAGTATTAAATG
>JBOFRC010000345.1:0-7281 GCA_051650825.1 Sarcina sp.
AGTAGCTCCTTTTTCAATATATACATAAATTATTTTCTTTTTTTAAAGTATTAGAAGATAATATCATAAAAACCCCTTCTAATTAATTCTAAAATAATTTTAGAGTAAAAGAAACTTATCAATTTTATATGAAGATTTAAAACTCAAACCTTATCAGGGGTTAAGAAACTTTTCTATTAGGAGCTTGTAAAAGTGATTGTATTAATGATACTGCTCTTAGTTAAGTTTAATAAATAGCGAATAGGGTGTCAAATGGTATATGTGGACAAGAAACTTTAAATGTAGTAAAAGAATTTCAAAGAACACACGGACTTTTTGTAGATGGAATTGTAGGAAATCAAACAATGGAAAAGTTAGATGAAGAAGTTAAACTTTATGAAGAGATACATCAAATAAAGCCCCCAGTGACACCAGGAGATTCTGGAACAGTTATAGGACCTATTACTCAAAATGATTTATTTAATACTTTACATGCATTATATAATGTTGGAATAGGCGGAGTTGAACAACGAAATAAAGATGTCTTAAATTATTTAAGACAATCTAGATATGGTAGTACTGATACGTCTAGTAGTGTAGTATGGAATGCTTTAGTGTTGCCTAATTTTTTATATAATAGTAGAGTTGATGCAAACTTAGAAGCACAAGCTAGTACATTCACTGGGTCATATACTATAAATATATATGGTTCTGAAATTGGTATACCACATTTAAGCATAACTACTTTATGTTATGACTTAAGTGCTATTAAAGAGATCTTAATTCCATCTTTTTGGACTGGGTGGGGTGGAGATTTATCTACTCTACTAGGGCAGGTTATATATTATTCAAGTACTTTAAATAATACAAGTGCAACATTTAAAAATGATATATATAAATATGCTTATAATTTAGTTGGTGGTAATAATAGTATTTCATCATTTGGATTAAGTAATGTTTATGAAGATATAGATGCTATTTATTTTGCAAATCATATATCAGAAAAACCAATAGATTCATTAAAGCAGGTATACGAAATGGAAACGATATTTCTGATAAAAAAGTAGAAGAATTATATAAAAATACTTATTTAGGAGAAATATATACTTTAACAATACAAGCTTTTGTTAATAAAATAAATTCAATTAATGAACAAGGGTTTTTAAATTAATAAAATTGGAACCATAAAGCAGAAATAACAAAAAAACAAAAAATAACTATATAAAAAAGACTACGAATTAACAAAACTTTAGATAGTTCTTCTTTATTTATAAATTTAATTTTATAAATTTTATAAATAAAATAAAAAGTTCTTAATGTTGTATAAATATATATTATTGTAACTATTAAATTAATAATAAACACCAATTGAAAGCCTCCTTTAAAATAGTTGATGATATAATGAATTATTATAGCATCAATTTAAAAAAATAGTAAATTTATTAAGGAGGAACAAGTATGCTGAAAGTACTAAAAAAATTTTTTATTATAGTATTAGATAGTCTAACTATAGTATATGTTTTGTACATGTTGGCAATTATACTAATTTTTTGGCCGGTATTAACAGGGGTAGCACCAATAAATTATTTAGCATAATTTTTAGAAAGTATATTATATGGTAATGTATAATATACTTCTTCTAAAAATATATTTTAAGAAGCTAAGCATTTAATTTAAAACTTTATAGCTTAGATAATCTTTGAGAGAGAAATATTATAAAATGCTGTTTTTATATATTTTTTATGATTTCAAAAAAAGAGTTAAATATTTAAAATTAAGAAATTTAAATTTCTTATAAAAGTATTAGTAAATATCTTAAATATGTAGATTGAAAAAGTATTTTTTATATAAGTCTTATGACATACTTCTTAGTAATATCTCCTATCGGAGTATTACAAATTAATTTTAGAATAAATTTGTATAGCTAAAATTTAATCAAGGTATAAAGTTTGGTTAATTTTAAATATAAAAAAGTTATTCGCAAAATAAACAAAATACGAATAACAGGGTTTGAAATGGCTATTTAGTTAGGCTTATAGAATTTGAATTTGTAAAATGGAATAATATAGAGGATATTTTGGTTATTTTGCGAATAGTTTTGCTGTTATTTTATATGTAAAAGTATATATTTTTCTACGATATTCTAAGGATAAAATATATTATTAGTTTTAGAAAAGAAGCAATTTATTTAAGGATATTTTTCTAATAATGCTTAAATTTTGGGGGATATTTTAGGTGTAGTTCACTCAAGAAAAAACAAAGAAAATATGCAAAAATGTTTAGTTGTTTAGATAGAGAATAAAAAAACAGTTAAAAACTTTTGAGTTTTTAACTGTTTTTTTCGTTAGTTTTATGTTCTTTGTGAGAAAAAATAAAACTAATAAAAGCAGCACCAATAACGACTACGTAACCTACAAGCATTATAGGTGTTGGTAAGGCGTTAAAGAAAATTGCTGATAATATAGTTGCAAATAAAACTTGGCTGTAACTAAAGATAGAAATATCTTTAGCCGCTGCAAATTTATATGCAAGAGTTGCACCAAATTGCCCAAAGACAGTACATAATCCAGCAAGTAATAAATACATAAGTTGCTGTAATGTCATAGGATGATAATGGAACAGAATAAATGGTAAACTAGAAATTATAGATATAGCAGAAAACCAAAATACTATTGTTTGAGGGCTTTCCTTGTCACTTAGATATCTTATACATGTAAACACTATACCTAGAGTAACGGCAGAAAAAATTTCTACTATACTAGGGCCAAAGCTTCCAAGAGAGCTAGGTCCAATTACAAATATAATTCCAAGAAAAGCAACGATTAGTGCTCCAATTTGGAATTTTCTAATTCGTTCATTAAGAAATATAAAGCTGAATATGATTATAAAAAATGGTCCAAGTTGGTTTAAGATAACCGCATTAGGTAATAATAAATGTTCAACTCCATAAAAGTTAGCAAGTGCGCCAAGGGTTCCAATAACACCTCTAAATAACAGAACTTTTCTGTCACCTTTGTGTCCAAGAAATGACTCATGCCTTTTAAACACTAGATATATTGCTATAAATAATGTTAAGAGGTTTCTGAAAAATATTTTTTGAATTACAGGAATATCATTTCCAGCGAGTTTTATAAAGAAACTCATACCAGCATACCCAAGAGAACTTATGAGTATTAAAATGATTCCTTTTACTAATTTGTTCATAATAGTCCGAGGATAAAAATCCTATCTAATTTCCTTTCTGTAGTATGTTAATTTCAAAATATAGATACTATAGTAGTATAATCCTAAATTAAGATTAAAGTCGAAGATTATAAATTATTATTTTTATCTATAGTAGCTAGTAATTTTACTTTCTTATAGTATTAAAATAGATTTTAAGTCTTAATTTGGTAATAGATTTAGTTTTTTTTAAATATCATCTAAAAAAAGAAGGAATTTATTAAAGAAATATACGAATAATATACAAATGTTAATGGATATGTTACAATTTTAAAAGATAATATTCATTTTTAGTATAGCTTTTTAGGCTAAAAAGTCTATTTAATAAAGCTAAGTCAAAAGTAAAAAAAGGGGGCATTATTCAAAATGCAAAAAAAAGTAGGACTGATAGGTCTTATAGCAATGGTTGTCGGCTCTATGATAGGTGGAGGAGTATTTGAACTTCCAGCTGAGATGGCAAGAGCAGGGAGGCCTTTTTCTGCAATATTAGCATGGACTATTACTGGTATAGGAATGTTTTTTGTAGGTAAGGTGTTTCAGACATTATCTAACACTAAGCCAGAATTGGCAGATGGAATTTATACTTATTCGAAGGTGGGCTTTGGTCGATATGTTGGATTTAATTCAGCTTGGGGCTATTGGCTAAGTCATTTACTTGGAAATGTATCTTATATTGTATTATTTATTTTTGCTTTACATAGTTTTTTCCCACAAATGGGTAACTTCTATAGTTGGACGAGTCTTATAATTTCAATAATTATGATATGGGGAATTTTACTTATAGTTGCTAAAAGTATGGCAATTGCAAATAAGCTAAACACAATAGCAACCATAGGAAAGATACTTCCAGTTATCTTTGCTATAGTATTATTATTTTTATGTTTTAAATTAAACATATTTACTAAAGATTTTTATGGTTTACAACAATTTGCAACAGGTTCAAGTGCTGCAGGTGATGTATTAGCACAAATTAAACATGGACTTCTTGCAACAGTTTGGACTTTTACAGGTATTGAAGGTGCAGTTGTTATTTCAGGAAGAGCTAAAAATATAAAAGATGTTGGAAAAGCTACAATTATAGGTTATATTTTTACATTAATATGTTATGTGCTTATAGTTATTCTAAGTTTTGGTGCTTTGTCTCAAGGAACACTTGAAGGGTTAAAAAGTCCAGCTTTAGGAGGCGTGCTAAGAGATACTTATGGTGTTTGGGGCGGAGGAATGATTAATATTGGAGTTATTATTTCTGTTCTTGGAGCATGGGTTGCTTGGACAATAATAACAGCAGAAGTTCCTATGACAGTTGCAAAAGATCAAGTTTTCCCAAAAATTCTTGCAAAAGAGTCAAAGGGTGGAGCAGCAATTAATGCTTTAATACTAAATGCTATAATAATGCAAATTGCATTTATATTTTCAATGTTTGAAAGTGATGCCTTTTCAAAAGTTACAGATCTTGCTACGATGATGGTATTATTACCGTATATTTTATCAGCATTATATCTAATAAAATTAGCCGTAACTGAAAAGAAAATTTCACACTTTATTTATGGAGCTATTGCTATTATTTTTTGTGTATATGCACTTTCAACAGCAGGGCTTGCAGGGATAACTAAAATTTGTATATTCTATGCTTTAGGTCTTATTTTCTTAGTAATAAGTTCTGTTGAAAATAAGAGAAAAATATTTGAACAAAAATGGGAGTTATACGCTTGTATTGTAATTACAATAATAGGTATACTTTCACTAATATATAGTTTTATTTAAAAAATACTGCATCTAAAAATTTTAGGTGCAGTATTTTTAAGTAAATTAGAACTTTAGTTTATTATTTAAAGAAAATAATTTTAAATTTTAAAGTAATTTAAGTGTTTTTTCTAGTTCTATAGATAATTCCTTTGCAAGTTCAAAATTATTATTTTTAAGTGCAAGTTCTATTTGCATTTCTAATGCTATTTTATTTCTTTCATTTTCTAAATAGTTTTGACTAAAATGATTATCATAAATCATTTTTCTAAACTTTCTTAATCTCATTCTTCTGACAGTTTTATCTTCGATGATTAAAACATAATCCATACAATTTGCAATAGTGTAAAAATCATGAGAAATCATAATAACAGCACCTTCATAGTTTTTTAAAGCTTTTTCTAAAGCAATTTGTGAATAAGTATCAAGGTGACTTGTTGGTTCATCAAGTAGTAAGACTGTTGATGGAGTAGCAGCAACTTTAGCAAGTTGTAACATACTTTTTTCACCACCAGATAAAGAAGATATTTTTTGATGGAGGATTTCCCCTTCAAAACTATATTTTAAAAGATATAAAGCAATATCATCATAACTTTTAAAACCTAATTCGAAAAATTCTTCATATATAGTATTGTTATCATTTAATGTTTTATTTGGCAATTGAGATAAATACGCCATTTTTACATCATCTGTAACTTTTATAGAAGGATGATTATTTGAATATATAGCTTCAAGTAAAGTAGATTTACCAGCACCATTAGTTCCTATAATTGCAACTTTATCTGTAGATTTAATTTCAAAACTTACATCTTCTAAAAGTATCTCATCAAATGCAACATTATAATCAGTAACAGTTATAATAATATCATCCTCTATTTCATTATTAGTAACAAGGTTGATATTAGGTTCTTTTATTTCAATGAAAGGTGGTTTAATTCTACGTTTTTCTAATCTTTCTTGTATTTTAACTCTAGCATTAAGTGTTTTCCCTCTAAATGATTCAGCATTTTCTGTAGCTAAAACTCTTAATCTATCTATTAAAATGTTATTTCTTTCAACTTCTTGAGTGTCAGCAGCTGCAAGTTCCTGAAGTTCTATTTTAGTTTGTAATAATGAGAAATTATAGTCTATGTATGTTCCATCAAACTCTTGTAATTCTTTATTTTCAAGGTGTAGTATTTTATTAAAACAATGATTTAATAAGTATCTATTATGAGTAATGATAAGTAATGTTCCTTGATGAGCATTTATTAAATCTTTAAGGGCTATTAGATGTTCAAAATCTAAGAAGACATCAGGTTCATCCATAATTATTAAATCAGGTTTGTTTAACATACCTCTGATTACTTGTACTAATTTAAATTCTCCACCACTAAGGTCAGCTATTTTGGCATCTCTATAGCCATTTAAATTAGCAAGATTTAAGCTTTTATCTATCATATTTTCGAAATTATCACCATCAATTAAAGCAAAGGCATCTAGAGCCTCTTGATACTTTTCAAGTAAAACTTCAATTTCAGAAGATGTTTCCATTTGTGTACAGATATTTGTTATTTCATTTTGTAAATTTATAAAGTTTTCGCCTATATACTCAAAAACAGTAAGGTCTCTAGTTTTATCTACTTCAGAAAATTGACTTACATAACCAATTCTAGCATTAGGTGATATATCTAATATACCCTCAAACATATATTCATCTTGATTAATTATCATATCTATTAAAGTACTTTTTCCATTACCATTAGTTCCTATAAAAGCACAATGCTTATCAGCTTCTAATGTAAAAGAAATATTTTTATATAAATCCTTATCAGGAAAAGAGTATGATAAGTTATTAATTTTTAGCATAGTATACCTCGCTTTAAAGTCAAAAGCACCTATAACTTAGGCACTTCAAATATTTTCACGCAATTAAAGCACATTTTTTCATTAGTTATCTTTTGATGATAATAAAGTTTTCGTTAATTGCAATATTGATAGAATAACATTTTTTTTAAAGAAGTTCAATTGTTTATCTAATAGCTAATAGTTCTAATATTTTTAGGATTTATAAGTAGTAAACAAAGAAATAAAATCTTTTCGATTTAGTTTTATTTAGTATTTAGGGGAAATAAATAAAATTATGTTTATTTGAATAATTGAATAAAAAAACTTTTTATTTTAAAATGTTAAAAAAATCTCCTATACTAAAAATATAGGAGATTTATTAGAAATATTAAGTAATAAATGAACTCATAAAATAGTTGTCCAATTTCACAAAGTTCATTATTAATACTATTTATTTATAATGATATATTTAAAATTTTTATTTATACAAGTTACTTTTAGATATATTTT
>JBOFRC010000346.1:0-1066 GCA_051650825.1 Sarcina sp.
CTTAAATTGCTGTTTAAATATTATATCATTTAAGAAAATATCTAGAGGTCAAACAATACGAACTTAATATTTATGTTCAGCAGGTTTTAATTGATTATGTGTGTGTTTTTCTGTGTGCACATAATTGTGTTAATTGGACACAATTCAGATGCAGTGACGTTTATCGAGACTGTGAAAATATGTTAATTTTGCCTAATGAAGGAAAAAAACCGAATACTTTTTTTTAACATAATTTCTAAATTAATAATCATGATTAATAACACTAAATTAACGACAACACACTTTTTATATAAAACGGTCACGAGTAACTTAAAGACTGAATTTGGCGCTACATCCTAGTTTTGTTTTCACGCCTTGTTTTCATGTTTTTGCTTATTGTCTTGATTTAACGGAGTGTGTGTTGGACTGTTCTGCGCTGCTCTGTTGCCAGTTAAGGTCGACGCAGTCTGATCGATCTTAAGAGTCCTGATATTATAAAATAAAGTCCCAAATAACGGGAAAGAAAAGACAAATACACTTTTTAACAGCTATTTTCAGAAATATATCAGGATTTCCTTCTAACAGTAACTATTAGGGATCAATGAGGTGAACAGACGGGATTTACTATCGTGAACTTTAAAATAATGGGTTTGTTACTTTTGAATATTTCTATAATTAAACAACTGAACATCAAAGATTCAAAAGAACCTTAAATTCACATTAACAGTATATAAAGACACGACGCATTTTTTTCTTTTACAATCAACTAACTTAAAAAAAAACAACCTTAACTCACCTGCATCTGCGCCATGCAGACCTATTCCCAGCAGAGCCAGGAGGACCAGGGTCTTCATCGTGTCCTGTCGCATCAAAAGCTTTGATAGATTAACGACTAATATGATTCTTTATCCAGAGAAACAGATAATGTAGGGATACTTCCAGTTCGAGCATCAAGGCTGAAATGAGGAGAAGAGAAGATGGACGCTTAAATCAACCTCCATCTGAGCCAATGGGAATTTAGTCTGAGCGTCAACGTCACTTATAACTCGGTAAAACTGACCCACTCAGGTTGTTAACGAAAGTGAAA
>JBOFRC010000347.1:0-27796 GCA_051650825.1 Sarcina sp.
AGGTGGTACAGGATTATATATAAATTCCATTATATGTACTATGAATTTTGCAGAAGGGGAAAAAGATGATTCTTATAGGCAGTATCTTCACAATATAGCTAGTGAAAAAGGCAATGAATATCTTCATTCTATGCTAAAAGATATAGATGAAGATAGTTATAATAATATACACCCTAACAACTTAAAAAGGGTAATTAGAGCACTTGAAGTTTATAAATCTAGTGGAAAGCCATTTAGTTCTTTTAAGGAAAAACAAAATGATATATACAAATCTAATGATAATGTTTTTTATTATGTTCTTAATATGGATAGAGAAAATTTATATGAACGCATAAACTTACGAGTAGATATGATGATAGATAATGGACTTATAGAAGAATGTAAATTTTTAAAGAATATGGGACTTTCATTGAATAATCAATCAATGAAAGGGATTGGGTATAAAGAAATTATAATGTATTTAAATGGTGATATAGATCTTAAAACAGCTGTAGATATGGTTAAACAAGGAAGCAGAAATTATGCTAAAAGGCAGTTAACTTGGTTTAGAAAAGATCCAAGAGCAAAATTTATAAATAAGGATTTATTTGATTCACAAGAGGATATAATTAATATGATTATTCAAGAAGTGAAGAATTAGTAATGTAATAGGTAACTACAGAGTATGTATTTGCCTATTTTTAGGCTCTATGCTAATATAGACGTAGACTTAATTCAAGTAATATTTGGGTCTAGATTTACTTAAATTAAATTTAGAAAATTTTTAAATTTGGGGGTGTTTCTTTTGTTAAAGGAAACTATTAATTTATTAAAATCAACATATAATCTTAAAGATAAAACTGTTGATTTATATGAAAAAGCAATTAGAGATGTAGAAGAAAGTTTTAAAATGTATGATGAAATTAGAGAATTTAACCAACTAAAAGTTTTAAAAGCTTTTCAAGATAATAGAGTATCAGATAATCACTTTACTAATTCAACAGGATATGGATATGGTGATATAGGCAGAGATACTTTAGATTTAGTTTATGCTAATATATTTAAATGTGAAAAAGCCTTAGTTAGACCTCATTTTGTAAATGGAACTCATGCTATAGGTGCAGCTTTATTTGGAAATCTAAGACCTGGGGATACTCTTTTAGCTGCAACAGGAAGCCCTTATGATACTTTACATACTTTAATAGGTATTAATAAAAATGAAAGAGTTGGATCATTAAAAGAATATGGTATATCATATAAACAAGTAAATTTACTAAATAATAAAATCGATATTGAATCTGTAAAAAAAGTACTACAAGAGGATAAATCAATAAAAATGATACATATGCAAAGGTCAACAGGATATGGTTGGAGAAATGCATTTTTAATAGATGAACTAGAATATGCTATTCATGAATTCAAAACAATAAATCCAGATGTTATTATTTTTGTAGATAATTGTTATGGTGAATTTATGGACTTAAAAGAACCTACAGAAGTTGGTGCAGATATTATGGCAGGTTCTCTTATAAAAAATATCGGAGGAGGAATTGCTCAAACTGGGGGGTATATAGTAGGAACTGCTACCTGTGTCGATCAAGCTGCATATAGATTAACTACACCAGGAATTGGAGCAGAAGTTGGTGCTACTTTCAATGTAATGAGAGAATTTTATCAAGGTTTATTTTTAGCCCCTCATATAGCTATGGAAGCTGTTAAAGGAGCTGTGTTCTGTTCTAGAATAATGGAGCTTGCTGGATTTGAAGTATTACCTAAATATACAGATAAAAGAAGTGATATAATTCAGGCTATTAAGTTTAATGATAGAGAAAAACTTATACAATTCTGTAAGGGAATACAAAAAGGATCTCCTATAGATTCATTTGTCGAATGTGAACCATGGGCTATGCCTGGATATGATGATGAAGTTATTATGGCCGCTGGTGCTTTTATTCAAGGTTCCTCTATAGAACTTTCAGCAGATGCCCCAATTAGAGAACCTTATATTGCGTATCTTCAAGGTGGTTTAACATTCGATCACGCAAAAATAGGAATACTTATAGCATTAAACAATATTTTATAATATAATACTATTAATAAAAATAATAACAATTAAGGGGATAAATACATGAAATTTTTAGGCAACATACTTTGGTTTATTTTTGGAGGTTTTCTACAAGGACTTTCTTGGTTATTTATAGGGATTCTTTGGTGTATTTCTATTATAGGAATTCCTGTTGGAATACAATGTTTTAAAATAGCTCGATTACAATTTTTCCCGTTTGGTAAAGAAATTGTTACGCATGATGATGGTGCAACAAGCTTTTTATTAAATGTACTTTGGCTTATATTTGGTGGTTTATGGCTTGCAATTGGGAATCTTATTACAGGGATAATTCTTTGTGTTACAATAATAGGAATTCCCTTTGGAATACAATCATTCAAGTTAGCTAGACTATCTTTAATGCCTTTTGGTAAAGAAATAATTTAAAATGTAAGACTTAAAATCACTCTAAAAATTTTTTAGAGTGATTTTTTTAATAAATTATTAACAATTAATTATCAATTTAAGAATATAAAAAAATTAATAGTTATTTGCCATATAAATTTTAATAATACTTATAAATACCTATATTAACTTATTTTCAAGCTGTTTTGGAAGTGAATTTACTATTAGAAAATGTGATATATATCATAGTTTTTTCTTATTATAAATGTTAATATATTAACAAACTTATTGTTAGATAGTATATGAAATTTGGAGGTATGATGTATAATGAAAAAATACATTGATAAATTAGGGAATTATCCAATTGGGATATGTGGATCTGCACTTGCATTTTTAACGGTTAGTAATACTTATAAAATGATACACATAGATTTCATAAAACCAATTGCAGTTTATTTTGGAATAATAGTTATAGCATTAATGTTATTAAAACTTATTTTTAGACCTAAAAAGATAGTAGAAGATTTAAAAAATCCTATAGCAGGGAGTTTTTACACAACAATAGATATGGCTACATTTTTAATAATTGCTTATTTTCATAAAAGCTTTCCTATGACAACAACAGCAATATGGTATATAGCTGTAATATTACATTTTACATTAATTATTATTTATACAATTTTAAGATTGAAAAATCATAAATTTAGTGAAGTTATGCCAAGTTGGTATACTACATATGTTGGAATTGTAGTAGGAGCTCTTGTGAGCGAAGGTATCGGGAACGAGAAATTAGCTTTATTCATGTTATATTTTGGAACAACAGCTTACCTTGTATGCTATCCATTTATGTTATATAAAATTTTCACAAAGAAATTTTATGAAAATCAATTAGCTACAATAGGAGTAATGGCAGCTCCAGGTGGACTAGCAGTTGCAGGATTTTTGACTTTATATAAAGAAGTAAATATATATTTTCTAAGTTTTTTAATAATATTATTACTATTTAATGTTTTAATTGCATATTATTATGCTTCAAAATTATTTAGAAAAAAATTTACACCTGCTTTAGCAGCCTTTACCTTCCCATTGGCCATAAGTGCCCTTGCAAGTTATAAAGTAGTTGCATATTTTAGAGTTCATGATTTTAGACTTACTGGTGTTTTAAATATTATATCTATTATAGAATTAGTAATTATATCCTTGATTGTATTATATGTAATAATAAACTTTATAATTTTATTTTTTAAAGCTTTAGGTGAATGTTCAAGAGTTAATATTTAATTTAGATACTCATAAAAGACAGTTTTGTTTTGAAACTGTCTTTTTTTTCTTTTATAATATAGATAAAATGAAAAAAAGGAGATTTAATATATGGAAAAAACTATAATCTATAAAGGAAATAATATTGGATTAACAGAATCTCGTGATAACAATTCTAATTTAAAAGATTCATTAATTAATTTAGAGTTAAATATCTTTGATTTCAATACAGTAACTATAGAAAATAAACTAGAAAACCTTAATAAATATATTAAAGAATTGGATAAATTTAATTATTTAATATTTTCAACCCCCCTTGCGGTTGAATTATTTTTTTCATATTTAGAAAAAAATAAACAAATTAAATTTTCAAAAAATATAAATTATTGTGCGATAGGAAAACTAACTAATAGAAAATTACAAGAATATAATATAGAATCATTAATATGTATCAAAGAATTTGCTTCAAATGATTTGTTTGAAAAGATGGAAAGTGTTTTGAATGAAGATGATCAAGTACTTGTTTTAAAATCATTTTCTAAATTTGATAATTTAGAAAAAAATTTAAAACAAGTAACAAATTTAACAACTAACATTACAGAAGTTAATTTATATAATGAAATTTTAAAAAATAAAGAAGAGTTTGATATATACAACATAGATACATTGATATATACAAATCCTAAGGCAGCAACAAATATGCTTAGTATATTTGATTTAAAAACTTTAAGTTCTAAAAAAAATATAGCTATAGGAACTCTTACAGCTAAAGTTCTAAAAGAACATAATTTAGATGCATTTATATGCAAGGGACATTCTAGAAATCTACTTGATGAGCTTATAAAGTATATAAAATAGGAGGAGAAAATTATATTTTTCAATAATTAGATGATAAATTTAAATGAATTAATAGAATTAGATATATTGAAAACTTTAAATCCTAAATCGCTAGAATTATTAGCTAATTTTGGGGAGAAAAAATCTTTTAGTAAAAATACTAATATATTTATTGAAAGAGAATATTCAAATGAAATTTTACTAACAAAAAAAGGGAAAGTTGCATTATATAAATTAAATGAATATGGGCATAAAAAAATAGTTTTTATTTTAGGTAGTGAAACTTTTATAAATGAGGCTCAATTAGATAACTTAAAGTCATCAATCAATTGCGAAGCTTTTGAAAATTGTGAAATTTTAAGTTTTGAAAAAGATAAATTTAAAGAAATCATGATGATTGATTTTAATTTAACAAATATTATTATAAATTCATTAGCTAAAAAAAATAGAAGAATGTATAGACAATTAAAAAATTCAACTTCTATAAATGTAAAAAAGAAACTCGCTGCAAAGCTTTGGAAATTTAGTAATGATTATGGAATTGAAATTGCAGAGGGAACCTTAATCGATCTTACTATGTCTGTGACATATTTATCTGAAATGTTTGGAATCCCTAGAGAGACGATATCTAGAGCTTTAAAATTTTTAATGGAAAATAATTTAATTATACAAAAAAATAAACAAATTATAGTTATTAATAAAGATAGATTAGCTGCTTATTTCAAAGGGACATTAAAAGAATTTTCATAATGTGATATTTATCATAGTTGATTTTTGCTTGTTAAATTATAATCAATGTATAAATAAATTTATATTATGAGGTGACATATGGGATTTAAATTGAAATTTGAAGACGTAAATCAAGTTTTTGAGAAATTACAAAAAGAATATAAAATTTATGCACCAACTATCATAAAAGGAAATGGAAGATTTTCAGATACTGATGTTATTAGATATGGTGAAATAAAAAAAATAGAAGAAATTGAGTTTGAGAAAAAAGCACAATTTTCATATAAAGAAGTTATATTACCAATAAGACAAACTTTATTCTTTTTTACAGAAAAAGAAGTTAAAGAACCAGAAGTTGATTCTAAAAAATTATTAATATTTTTAAGAAGTTGTGATATGCATGCATTAAAAAGAATAGATGATATCTATTTGAGAAATGGTTTTGTTGATAAATATTATAAAGAATTAAGAGACAAAGCAAGATTTGTATTAATTGGATGTAAAGAAAGTTTTGACAGTTGTTTTTGTGTTGATATGGACACAAATAAATCAGAAAATTATGATTTATATATGAGTACAAAAGATAATATGGCTTTTGTGGATATAAAAAACACTGAAATTTTAGAACTTTTTGAAAATATAAATAAAGAAGAAACAGAAGTTACTGTAGATTATGTAACTGATACAAAAACTAGAGTAAATATTCCTGAAACTTTAGATCAAAGAATAACAAAGTCTGAAATGTGGGAAGAATATAATGATAGATGCATAGCTTGTGGTAGATGCAACTTCGTTTGTCCAACTTGTACTTGTTTTACTATGCAAGATATTTTTTATAAAGATAATAAGAAAAATGGTGAAAGAAGACGAGTTTGGGCATCTTGTTTAGTTCCAGGATATACTGATATGGCAGGAGGTCATTCTTTTAGAAAGTTACAAGGTGAAAGAATGAGATTTAAAGTACTTCATAAAGTATATGACTACAAGAAAAAATGGGGTTATAACATGTGTGTTGGATGTGGTAGATGTGATGATATATGTCCAGAATATATTTCATTCTCTAAAACAATAAACAAACTAGAAAAAGCTATGGAAGAGGTGAAGCAAAATGACACAAACAATAAATAATGAATATATTCCTTTTTTATCTACAATAAAAGAAGTTATAAAGCATACTGAAAAAGAATATACATTCAGAATGGAATTTACAGGTGATGTGAAACCAGGTCAATTTTTTGAGGTATCTCTTCCAAAGTTTGGTGAAGCACCTATATCTGTTAGTGGAATTGGTGCTGACTATGTAGATCTTACTATCAGAAAAGTTGGAAAAGTAACAAATGAAGTTTTTGAAAAATATGTTGGTGAGAGCCTGTTTTTAAGAGGACCTTACGGAAATGGTTTTGACTTAAATGATTATAAAGGAAAAGAAGTTATTATAGTTGCTGGTGGAACTGGAGTATCTCCTGTAAAAGCTGTTATTGATTATTTTGCAAATAATCCATCTGAAGCAATCAGGTCAACTTTAATAGCTGGTTTTAGATCACCAGAGGATATGTTATTTAAAAAAGAAATGGATATATGGCAAAAAAATCTTAATGAGTGTATAATAACAGTTGACACTGCAAATGAAAATTATAATGGAAATATTGGTCTTGTAACAAAATATATTCCAAACATTGAGATTTTAGATAAAGAAAATGTTGAAGTTATAGTTGTTGGTCCTCCGATGATGATGAAGTTTACTGTTATGGAATTTGAGAAATTAGGTATAAAAGATAAAAATATTTGGATTTCTCAAGAAAGAAAAATGTGTTGTGGTATTGGAAAATGTGGACACTGTAGAATGGGTGATACATATATCTGCCTTGATGGACCTGTTTTCAATTACACAGAAGGTAAACTTTTAATTGACTAATAGGAGGAGTGTAAAATGGGAATGGATATTAATGTTAAAGAGCTTAAAAAAAATGCTTTTAGAATAACTAAAAATAGAGGTATTACTGCATCTAGAATAAGAGTTCCTGGAGGTCAGTTAAGAGCTGAAGATTTAGGAACAATCCAAAAAATAGCCAATGAATTTGGAAATGGTTTAGTTAATATAACTATAAGACAAGGTTTTGAAATACCTGGTATAAAAATGGAGAATATGTCTGAGGTTAATAAACTATTGCAACCTTTAATTGAAGGTCTGGAAATAAATCAAGTTATTCCTGAAACAGGATATTCCGCTGCTGGTACTCGTAACGTTTCAGCTTGTATAGGGAATCAAGTTTGCCCTTTTGCAAATTATAATACTACAGCATTTGCAAAAAAACTAGAAAAAGCAATTTTCCCAAATGATTTACATTTTAAAATTGCTTTAACAGGATGTCCTAATGATTGTATAAAAACTAGAATGAATGATTTTGGTATCATGGGAATGACAGAACCACAATATGATAATAATAGATGTGTATCATGTGGTGCCTGTGTTAAAGTTTGTAAAAGAAAATCAACTGGTGCTTTAAGTATGAATAATTATACTATTGAAAGAAATCATGAAATGTGTATAGGATGTGGAGAATGTGCTTTAGTGTGCCCAACAAGGGCGATGAGCAGAAGTACTGAGAAGTATTATAGACTTGTTATAATGGGACGTACTGGTAAGAAAAATCCTAGATTAGCTGAAGATTTCTTAATTTGGGCAGATGAGGATAGTATTATAAAAATAATACAAAATACTTATGATTATGTTAAAGAATATATAGCTAAAGATGCTCCAGGTGGAAAAGAACACATAGGTTATATAATAGACCGTACTGGATTTATGGAATATAAAAAATGGGCTTTAAAAGATGTAACATTCTCTGATAAAGTTATAATAAAAAATAATGTTTATTGGAGTGGGGTAAGATATAAGTAAATTTAATTTACAATAAAAAAGAAGTAGCTTTGCTACTTCTTTTTTAAAAATTTCTTATTATAAATATATAAAAAAAAACAAAATGATAAATTTTTAACAAATGAAGGGAGCTATATCTTTATGAAAAAAATTCAATCAACATGTAATTATTGTGCAATTGCATGTAATTTAGACTTCTATGTAGAAGATAATAAAATAATCAAAATACGTCCAACACAAGAACATCCTATAAATAAAGGATTTTGCTGTATAAAAGGACTAAACTTAGATAAACAACACGCTCTTATTCCGTCATCAAATGGACCTAAATTAAAAAATATAAATAATGTATTAGAAGAGGTTTCTTGGGATGAAGCTTTCAAAGATACTGCTGAAAAATTAAAATTTATAAAAGAAAAATATGGTAGTGAAAGTATTGCATTCATAAGTACTGGCCAAATTGACACTTTAGAAATGGCACTTCTTGGACATGTGGTAAGAACTTATTTAGGAGGAAATGGAGATGGTAATACTAGACTCTGTATGGCAACTTCTGTTGTTGCATATAAACAAAGTTTTGGATTTGATGCGCCTCCATATGCTCTTAAAGATTTTGAAGTTTCAGATACAATTTTCTTATTTGGTGCCAATCCAGTTGTAACACATCCTATAATCTGGGGCAAAATTAAAAATAATAAAGAGGCAAAAATTATAACTATTGATCCAAGATATTCAGAAACAGCTAAAAATTCTGATATTTGGGTAGATTTAAAACCTAAATCAGATTTAATTTTACTATATACTTTAGCAAACATTATAATACAAAATAATTTTGTCGATAAAGATTTTATTGAGAAACATGTAGATAATTTTGATGAGTTTAAAAACTTCGTAGAAAAATTTGATATCAACAGTTTAGAAGAAAAAACTGGTATATCTAAAGAACGAGCATTAGAACTTATTGATTTAATTCATAATGGTAAAAAAGTATCATTCTGGTGGACTATGGGAATAAATCAAGGTTATCAAGCTGTAAGAACTGCACAAGCAATTATTAATATAGCATTAATTACTGGGAATATTGGAAAAGAAGGTACAGGGGCTAATTCTATAACTGGTCAATGTAATGCTATGGGATCTAGATTATTTAGTAATACTACAAGTTTATATGGTGGTAGTGATTATGCAAATGAATCAGAAAGAGAGAGAATTTCAAAGATATTAAAAATTGATTCTGAAATGTTACCAATGAAGCCAACAATACCATATAACATAATAATAGATAAGATTATGAGTGGTGATATTAAAGCACTTTGGGTAGTTGCTACAAATCCAGCTCATTCATGGATAAATAATACTACTTTTAATGAAGCTTTAAAAAATTTAGATTTATTAATTGTACAAGATATTTATGAAGATACAGATACAGCAAAGTTCGCTGATGTATTTTTCCCATCAACAACAGCTTTGAAAAAAGAAGGCTTCTTTATAAATACAGAAAGACGTCTTACAGGGTTACAAAAAGTTTTAGAAAAAGGGGAAAATGAAAAAGATGATTATGACATCTTCCTTGGTATGGGAAAAGCTCTAGGGATGAAATCTGAACTAGAAGTTTGGAATACTAAAAAAGAAGCTTTCGATATATTAAGAGAATGTACTAGAAATTTACCTTGTGACTTTACAGGAGTAAATTATGAAGATTTAGCTGAATCTAAAGGGATTCAATGGCCATTAAGAGAAAATGATACTTTAACAAATGATGAGAGAAGATTATTTGAAGACGGTAAATTTTTCACAAATAATAATAAAGCTAAATTATTATTTGAAGATGTAATAGAAAATACTTTATCACAAACTTCTGATGAATATCCATTTATTTTAAATACAGGAAGAGGGACAGTTGGGCAGTGGCACACACAAACAAGAACTAGAGAGATACCTTTCACTATTCATGTAGCTGAAAAAGAGCCTTATGTTTATATAAACGAACTAGATGCACAAAAGTTAAATATTAATCTTAATGATTATATATATTTAACTTCTAAAAATGGGCATAAGAATAAATTTTTAGCAAAACCTACTCTAGATGTAAAAGAAAAAGAACTTTTTGCTCCTCTTCATTATATAGAGGTTAATACATTAACACCATCTGTATATGATGGTTATTCGAAAGAACCTTCATATAAAACTGTTGCAGTTAATGTACTAAAAAAGTAGATAGGGAGGATTATTTATGAAAAGGATCAGTATAGATAGAACTAAATGTATTGGATGTCTTACTTGTACAACAGCTTGTATAGTATCACATGACTCTGATGAAACTAGAAGTAGAATAGTTATAGACAGTAATGGGAAGTTTGCTCCTATATTTTGTAGACATTGTGATCATCCAGAATGTGTTTATACATGTATGACTGGTGCAATGCATAAAGATAAGGAGACTTCATTTGTACTTTATGATAGTAACAAATGCGCACACTGCTATATGTGTGTTATGTCTTGTAGTTATGGAGTTTTAAAAGCTGATGAGAAGAATAAAAAAGAAATTTTAAAATGTGATATGTGTATATCAACTAGTTCAAAAGAACCTCATTGTGTAGCTAATTGTCCTATGGGAGCAATTACTGTAAAGGAGGTTGAAGAATAATGAAATATGTAGTTATAGGAGCTTCAGCATCAGGCATTAATGGAGCGAAAAAATTAAGAGAGTTAAATCCGAATGCACAAATTATATTGATTTCTAAAGATGATTTTGTTTATTCAAGATGTATATTACACCATTATATAAGAGATGAAAGAACTGTAGAAAAACTTAATTTTTCTGATAGTGATTTTATGGAAAAATATAAAATACAATGGTTAAAAGGATTAGAGGTATTAAATATAAATAGTTCAGAGAAAACTATTCTTTTAAATAATGATGAAGTGATAACTTATGATAAACTACTTATTTGTAGTGGAGCATCTTCATTTATTCCGCCTATAGAAAACCTAAGAAGTGCAAATTATGTTTATGGATTGAGAAACTTAGATGATGCTATAGAAATAAAAAAGATGGCTAAGAAAGTAAAGTCTGTAGCTGTACTTGGCGCTGGACTTATAGGGATAGATGCTATTTCTGGATTAATGGATTATGACTTAAATCTTACATTGGTAGAAATGGGTGATAGGATACTTCCTTTACAATTAGATAAAGAAGCAGCTAGTGTATATGAAGAGAAGTTCAGGGAAAAAGGTGTTAATTTAAAACTATCAGTTAAAGCTGAAAAAATATTAATTGATTCAAATAATAATCCTATTGGTATTCTATTAAATACTGGAGAAACTATTCCTTGTGAAATGATTGTTGTTGCAACAGGAGTTAGGTCTAACACTAAATTCTTAGAAAATAGTGGGATAGAATTTGATAAGTTTGGTGTTATAATTGATGAAAATGGGAAAACTAATATAAATGATGTATATGCAGCTGGAGATGTAACAGGAAAAAATCCTATTTGGCCAATAGCTGTTAAAGAAGGGATTATAGCGGCATATAATATGTCTGGTGTATTTAAAAAAATGACAGATTTCTTTGGTAGTAAAAATACTATGAATTTTATGGGGCTTGCTACACTTTCAGTTGGTAAAATAAATCTTACAGAAGAAGAATTATCAGAATGTCAGGTAGAATTAGAAAAAACAAATAAAGGATATAAAAAAATAGTATTAAAGAATAATAAAATATATGGAGCTTTAATACAAGGTGATCTTGGTTATGTAGGTATTTTAACAGAATTAATTAGAGATGATATAGATATATCACTAGTAAAGAAAAATGTTTTTGATATAGACTATTCTGATTTCTTTAAATTAAAAGAAAATTTAGAGTATACTTATAAAGAATTAGAGTAATTTAAACACTTATTAAAAGATGAAAATAAATGATACCTATTACTATAATAGGTATCATTTATCTAAAAGGAGAAACAGTATGATTTCATTAGAAGATGCTCAAAAGCTAATATTAGAAAACAGTAAGATACTTGGTACTGAAAAAATAAATGTTTTAAATTCATATAACCGAGTATTAGGAGAAGATATTTTTTCTCCAATAGATAGCCCGCCATTTAATAGATCTCCTCTAGATGGCTATGCTCTTAAAGCTGAAAATTTAAGTACAGATTTTAATTTAAATGTTTTTGATGTAATTGACACTATATATGCTGGCGAAATAAGTAATTTAACTGTCAATGATTTTCAAGCTATTAAAATTATGACAGGAGCTAAAATCCCTGAAGGTGCTAATACAATAGTTAGACAAGAAGCTACAGTAGCATTAGCTGAATCTAAAGTTAAAATAAATATAAATCAAGAAGAATTCGATAATTTTATTTTTCAAGGGGAAGATTTTAAAAAAGAAGCTTTAATTTTAAGAAAAGGGACTTTAATTACATCAAACGAAGCTATGGCTTTAGCATCTTTAGGAATAAATGTAATAGAAGTTTATAAAAAACCTAAAATAGGAGTTTTAACAAGTGGAAATGAATTATTAAATCCAGGAGAAAAAATTCAAGATGGGAAAATATACAATAGTAATAAAATATTTTTAAAAATGAAATTGTTAGAATTAGGTTGTGAAGTTGAATTTTTTGATAATATCTTAGATGAAAATGAGAGTATTAAATCTACGTTGCAATTAGCAGAAGAATCTTCTGATATTATTATTTCAACTGGTGGAGTTTCTGTCGGAGAAAAAGACTTGATTAAAGATGTTATTTTAAGCAATGGTTATAATTTATTATTTTGGAAAGTAGATATTAAACCAGGATCTCCAATGTTTGCTGCCGTTAATACTAATAAAATTATTTATATTGGGTTGTCAGGAACACCAGTTGCTGCAGCAACCACATTTGAGTTAACAGTACAAAATTTAATAGCACACATTTTAAATTGTAAAAAACTTGAGTTAAAAGAAGTTTTTGGTGTTTTAGAAGATGTATATTCTAAAACTTCACCAAAAAGAAGATTTTTAAGAGTCTTTTATGATAAATTCAATGGAAATAAAGTGTATATAAATAAAGCATATCAAAGCCCTGGACAAATTAATACAATGTTAAATAGTAATGCGATTCTTGAAATCCCTAAAAATGTAAGCATAAACAAAGGTGATATAGTTAAGATTTATATGAGAGGAAACTAATATGGAAAATAAAATAATAAATATTGTTGCAAGTTGTTCTAATAGTGGTAAAACAACTTTAATAGAGGGTATCATTAAAGAACTAAAAAAAGATAATTGTATAATTTCAACAATAAAGCATGATGTTCATGGGATTGATATTGATAAAAAAGGAAAGGATACTTATAGACATAGAGAGGCTGGTGCTGATAATATTATCATATCATCTAAAAAAAGACTTGTTTTAATCAAAGAGCTCCAAGAAGAAACTCAATTAGAACAAGTTTTGGAAACTTGTCCTGATAGTGATTATATAATAATAGAAGGATATAAGCATAGTAAGTACCCTAAAATAGAAGTTTTTAGAAAAGGTATTTCTCAACACATTATAACACCTAAAAGTAAGTTAGTAGCTATAGCCACAGATGATATGAGTTTAAAAATAGATGTGCCAATAGTAGATTTAAATAACTATAGAGAAATTGCAGATTTTATAAAAAATTTTTCTGTAAATAAGTTCATATAATATACTTATAATATATATAAAGGAGATAAAAAAATGAAAACTATACGCACAAAAGATGCAGTAGGAAGAGTACTTTTACATGATATTACTAAAATAGTCCCTGGAGAATTTAAAGGGGTAGCTTTTAAAAAAGGACATGTAATAAGAGAAGAGGATATTGATGTTTTATTATCATTAGGTAAAGATAATGTTTATGTTTGGGAAGAAACTATAGGTTTAGTTCATGAAAATGATGCTGCAAAAATTTTAGTAGATATTGCTTGTGATGATCGATTTGACTATGGAGAAATTAAAGAAGGAAAAATTGATGTTTTTGTGAAAGAGGATGGAGTTTTAAAAGTTGATAAAGAGGAACTTTTAAAATTAAATATGATAGATGATATAATGTTTTCTACATTACATAATAATATGCCAGTAAAAAAAGGAGAGAAGGTTGGGGGAACACGAGTTATTCCTCTAATGATAAGAGAAAGCTTATTACTTGAAGCTAAAAAAACTTGTACTAAGCCTATCATGTGGGTAAATAAAATTAAACCAAAAAAAATCGGAATTGTAACTACTGGAAATGAACTTTTTTATGGAAGAATAAAAGATAAGTTCGGACCGGTCATACAAAGAAAGGTAGAATTTTATGATTGTGAAGTCCTTGGGCAAACAGTAGTTGATGATAATAAAGAAAATATTACTAAAGCAATACAGGGATGGTTAGCTTGTGGAGCAGAAGTTGTTCTCTGCACAGGAGGAATGTCTGTAGATCCAGATGATGTTACACCATTAGCAATTAAAGCATGTGGTGGAGAAATTATCACTTATGGATCACCAGTTCTTCCAGGAGCAATGTTATTACTGTCATATCTTAATGAAATACCAATATTAGGACTCCCAGGGTGTGTTATGTATTCTAAAAAGACAGTATTTGATTTGATACTTCCAAGAATTTTAAGTGATGAAAAATTAAATAAAAGAGAAATTGCCTTATTAGGACATGGTGGACTTTGCCTTGATTGTAAAATTTGTACTTTCCCTCATTGTTCATTTGGTAAATAATAAAAAAGCTTCATCATATTGATGAAGCTTTTTTAGTATTCTCTATATAATCCAACTAATTTTCCTAATATAGAACATTCTGTTACTATAATAGGTTCCATTGTTGTATTTTCTGGTTGTAATCTATAATGACCCTTTTCTTTAAAAAATCTTTTTAGTGTAGCTTCATTATCTATCATTGCTACAACAATATCAGAATTATCAGCTACATTAGTTTTTTCTATAATTGCTAAATCACCATCTTGTATTCCAGCATCAATCATTGATGTACCAGAAACTTTTAAAATAAATAAATCTTTATTATGTTTTATATAGTTTATTGGTAAGGAAAAGGTATCTTCAATATTTTCTATAGCTAAAATAGGCTCACCAGCTGTTACTTTACCTATTATAGGTATATCTATGAGTTCCTTTTTTCTTTCTGAAAACTCTACTATTTCTAAGGCTCTAGGTTTAGTTTTGTCTCTATTGATATAACCTTTTCTTTCTAAAGTTTTTAAATGACTATGAACTGTTGACGTAGATTTCAAACCTACAGCTACACAAATTTCACGGACTGATGGTGGATAACTTTTATCTTCTATATATGCTTTTAAAAAATTATATATATCAGTTTGCTTTTGACTGATTGTTTCTGTCATATTCTACACCTCTTCATATTATTGTGCTTATTATATCACAATCTACATTACATATCAAACTAATGTTCGCTTTTAAAATATATCGTAAATTAATCATTTTTTATTTGCTATACAATCTATTTTACTATAGAATATAAATAAGATTATTATTTATTACGTAATACGAATATAAGTATTACGTTATGTATGTTATAAAGAGGTGTCATATGAGCAAATTAGAAAATAAAGAATTGAAAGTTAAATCTTTTCGAGTTGATGAAAATACATTTGCTAAGTTTAAAGAAATAGCTGCTAGCGAATTCGGAAATCAATCACAATGTCTAGAAGCATTGATAAATATATATGAAACAGAAGAATCTAAATCTACACTCATCGGAAGGCAGCTTGAAATTGAAAGTTTCCAAGAATATTTAAATAAAATAAATAGATTATTTATAACATCTTTGCAACTGAGTTCAGACGCCGAAGATAGAGCTAAAGAACTATATATAAAAAAAATAGAAGAAAAGGAAAAGACAATCAGCATTCTTCAAGAAAAACTAGATATAGCTAAAGAAGAAAGTCAAAAAATGAAAAACAATTCTATTTTACTAAAAAAAAGTAATAGTGACTTAGAATTAAAAAATAAAGAGCTAGAAAGTTCTAAAAATACTTTATCACAACTTGCTAATAGAAATTATGATTTAGCTGAAACTTTAAAAATAAAACTTGATGAAAGGAAAAAAGATGAAGAAAAAAACTTAAATATAGGAGAAGAAAATTTAAAGTTAAAAGAAAAAAATATTGAATTATCTAATTATTTAAAAGAAAAAGAAAAAGAAAATTCAAACTTCTTAGTAGAAAAAAATAAATACTTAGAAAATATAACTGAATTAAAAAATATAATAAAAGAAAAATCTGAAGAAATAAATTCTTATAAAGTTCTGTTAGAAGCGGTTAGAAGAGACTCTAAAGCTGAGATAGTTGCAATAACAGAAAAGCTTAAAGAAGAGTTTAACAATTCTTTAAAAGAGCGTACAGAACTTTTAAAGAGAGAATATGTTTTAGATAAAAAGGAATTAGAACTACAACTTAAAGAATTAAAACTAAAATAAAAATAAAAGTTGATAAAACTTAATAATTTGATATAATAGATTTTTGAAATAACAAAAATCATTACTTAATTTAAAGTATGAAAGGTAGGTTATATAAAATGAGTAGAGATTCAAAAGTGGAAGATTTAAAAGATTATATAGATGGAGAGGATTTATCAAGTAGAGCTATACAAATAGAAGCGATTGCTAAGGATGAATTAGAAAGTAATTTTTTGAAAGAAGAGGTTGCAACTGATTTAGAAGACGTTGATACTCAAAGTTCAAAATATGCAGAATATGAAAAAGCTCTTAAAGATATTTTAGGAGAAGATGATGAATATGTTGACGCTTTTGAGAATGTAACATATTTAGCCGATATTGATGGTATAGAAGAGTTTGATTTAGATGATTCAACAGAAGAATTATTCCCTGGGGTTAGAATATTAAAGAAAAAAGAAGATGAAGAAGTTGAAGAGTGGTAAAATTTTATGATTTTAAAAAAACTGCAGTTTTAATGCAGTTTTTTTAATCTTCTTTTTTAATATTAGCAAGAGGATTAGCTTTGATTGCTTCTCTCAAACGCTCATTATCTATATGAGTATATATTTGTGTTGTAGAAACATTTTCATGTCCTAAAATCGATTGTAAAGCTCTTATATCAACATCCCCATATTTATACATAAGTGTTGCAGCTGTATGTCTTAATTTGTGGGGACTTAACTTATCTTGTAATAAATTTGAATTTTTCAAGTGTTTTTTTACTAAATATTCAACACTTCTAGGTGTTAACTTTCTATTCATTCTAGAGAGAAAAAGAAAATCTCTATCCTTTAGATTAACTTTTGAAATATCTCTAAAAGGTAAATAATCATTTATGGATTGCATGCAAGAATCATTTAAATAAATAGTCCTTTCTTTATCGCCTTTTCCTATAACGGTCAATGTATCTCCTTTAATTTTATTAATAGTAATCGCACAAAGTTCAGACAAACGCATTCCGCAATTTAAAAATAAAGTTAATATACAATAGTCTCTATAGTAGTTAACATCCATCTTATCCATAGTTTTCAAAAGCGTAATACTTTCATCAAGACTTAAATAAATAGGATGTCTTTTTTCAATTTTAGGACTTTCTAATTCTTCTGCTGGATTAGTTGATATAACTTTAAGTTTTGTATTTAAAAATTTAAAAAAAGCTTTTAATGTAGCTACTTTTCTTGCTTTAGCGTGAGAATGATTAGATCGTTCTGAATCTAAAAACTTTAAAAATGCGTAAAAATCCCTAAGTTTTATAGCTTGTATAAAACTTATATCTATTATTGATAAGTCTAAGTTTTTAAACTCACTTTCATTGGTAACGAATTCTAACTCTCTATGGATTATCATAAACCTAAAAAATAACTTTAAATCACTTTTATAAGCTTTGATTGTATTTGGAGATTTCCCTTTTATACTTTCTAGATAATTCAGAAAATCTTCAACTTCTTCAGGTAAAATTTCTTTTGTTTTTTTAGTTGTATTTTCTGTGTTTTTAGATATCTTTTTTTTATTTGTTATCTTTTTTAATTCAAGTTCTTTTATCCATTTTTGTATACTCCTAACACTTAAACTGTAAATTTCAGACAATTCAATTGTGGTGAAATTTTGAATTTCAAAAAGTATATAGATATCCTTTATTAAAGCTTCGTAATTTCTAGAAATTTGTTTTTTCTTAAAATTCAAACATATTTCATCTAACCTTTTATTTTGTTTTTCATTTAAATTTGTAGTATCTAATATGTTTTGAATTATTATAGTATATTTATAATTTAAAAAAATGTCATTGTTTTTCATTAAAATACCTCTTAAATTTTGATTATATATATTATACCATATCAATATATAGTTATTTTAAAAACGAATCATATAAACCCTTTAAAATACAGTGATAGAAGCATTTTTTTATCATTTAATACAACTTCGTTAAATTACTATTTAACGAAGTTGTATTAAAACGAATTATATAATTCGTTTTATTTATCAAAAATAAATACTTTTTATAAACTGAATAACTATTACGTATTACTTATAGTAATTAAATATAGTAATACGTAATACATATTAATTTTGTGTTTTTAATAAATTTAAAAATTCATCCTCAGATAAAATTAAAAGATCAAACCCAGATTCTAATAAATTTTTAGCACATTTTAATTTGTTAGTTAAAAACATAGAATCTAAAGATAAATTAGTCACTAAAATATTAGTTGATTTATTTATAGTATTCTTTACAATACCTCCTAGTAATTTAACTTTTGTAGATGCTTTAGCTCTCGACATTGATTTTAAAGGTCCTGTAAAAACTACAGTTTTTTCTTTAAAGAATGATATTTCCAAATTCAAATTTTCATCAATAAGGGAAACTTTCTTTTTAGTTATTGGGTTGTTATATTTTTTTATTGGATGCATATTTAAATTGTTTTTTATCTGTCCTGGAATTATATTAATTTTAGATATAAAATCCGCTTTAGACTTTATATTGTAATGCTTACATATATCTATAAAAATAAGAGCAGCTATCATAGAATCATCTTCTGCATTATGATGTCTAAATTCAGTATCAAAAAGTTCTGCTAACGTACATAATTTATTATCAGGTAAACCTTCGTAAACTCGTTTTGATAATTCTACTGTACAAATATAATCACATGTTTTTAAATTTAAATTATACAATTCTAAAGTTTTAATTAAAACATCTATGTCAAAATAAGCATTATGAGCAATAATCAAATTATTTTCTATATATTTTTTAATTTTTTTCCAGACTAAATCAAATTCCTCTTCATTTATAACATCTTGTTCAGTTATTCCATGTATCCAAATATTCATAGGTTTAAATATTAAATCTTTTGGTTTTATTAATATCTGAAATTTTTCTATTATTTTATTATTTTCGACATATGTTATTCCTATAGCGCATGCGCTAGTTCTTTTTTCATTAGCAGTTTCAAAATCAATCGAAACAAACTTCATATAAATCACTCTTTCTATTCTATATTCTACAAAATTAAATACACAGCAAAATTGCTGTGTATTTAATTTTTTATTCAAATAATAAATCTAATACTTTCTCTCCGGCAAGTCTATTTTTACCTTTATAAGGGAAACAATGTATATGAATCGCTGGATTAAAATTCATTTCTATAATAGCATGATTTTTATCATTAGCCATTTCATTAATATCTTGAATCATAATATCAATTCCTGTTATTCTTGCTTTTGCAGCTTTTGCAGCTTCAACAGCTATTTCATTATAGGATGGATGAATATCATCTGTAAAATCTAAACTATCCCCTCCTGTACTTATATTAGAATTTTCTCTTAAATAAACTAATTGATCTTTTTCTAATATACTATCAAATCTTAAATTTTGAGATTTAAGAAACATTTCTTCTATAGGTCCAAGTTTAATTTTTTCTAATGGTTTAACATATCCTTTTCCTCTTAGAAAATCTTTGTTTTTTTCTTCAACAAGTTGAGTAATAGTAGAAATCCCATCACCTTTAATATTAGCAGGAACTCTATGAAGTATACCAACAACTTTATCGTTAATAACTAAAAATCTAAATTCTCGTCCTTTTATAAATTCTTCAATAAGAATTGACCTATCCTCGTTAAAAGCTATTTCAATAGCTTTTTCAAAATCTTCTTTACTAAATATATTTTTAAAAATAGAAATTCCAAGACCAAAATTTGTTGATTTAGGTTTTATAACAATTTCTTTATTTTTAAAAATACTATAAGAATCTTTAGCTAATTCAATATTTTCAAAAACTTCACCTTTTGGCACTTTAATATTATTAGCTTGTAGAATTTTTTTAGTAACCTCTTTATTCTCCATAAGCAATGCTGTTATATAAGTATCTTTTGAAGTTTTAGTAGCCTGTTTTACAAATTCTATTTTTTCATTTTTTTTCAAAGATATAAAGTTCTCTAATTTATCTAAAACTTCAATTTTAATTCCTCTTTTAATAGCATCTCTTAATAAGATTTGAGTTGAAAGCTCCATATTTTCAAATCCTCTTAAACTAAATGTACTTTTTTCACTTAATTCAAGTCCGTTTAAAGCTACTTGCATATGAAAATCTATATATGATGTTTCTTTAATTTTATTAACTATTTGACTCGCTAAAGTTTTATTACAATCAAGAACTCTCTCTTTAGCTGTTTCTAAAATTCTCCTTCTATTTTCTGTAAGCATATCAAGACTCTCTAAAGTATCTGTTACTCTATTTAGAATACATACACCTCTTCTAGTTAATGAAACTTCTTTTTCGCAATCATATACTTTTATATCTTTTTTTCTACCATATGATTTTATAAGTTCATCATTATAATTTGATTCATTATAATCTTTATTAGTCATTACTAAATTACTAGTTAATGTCATATGAATTAAAAATATGTGTAAAAGCTCTAAAGTATCTTTTGATACACCAAATTCTGATAGAGGGTCAAGGTCAAGAATTCTAATTTCTACATATTCTATTCCATCATTTTTAAGACTCTTTATAGAACCATTTCCAGAAGAAGATTTAAGTCTAATTGGGCTATAATATTCTTTTTCACTACTTATATAATTTTTATCAATGGCATTTTGTATATCATTAGCATACATTTCTATTGAATCATAAGAAACAAAGAAATCATTGATATTTTTATAGCCACAATCACTATTTCTTAATGAATATGTATTTTCAAAATAAAATGTTTCATTATTAAGGCTATTAGCTTTATTTACACAAGTTTCTATATAACTTTTATGAAAAATCGGACTAGCTCCAGTTAAATAAACTAATAACCATCTAAATTTGAAAAAGTTTCTTGAAATATTTAAATATATAGAGTTTTTAAAGTCTACATATGTTTGATTTTCATGGTTAACTTCCTCATACAACATTTTTAAAAAATCATTTTTAAAAGAAAAGTTAAAGTGTACTCCACTAATCAACTGTTTTTTCTTTCCATATTTTTCCGCTAGTTTTTTTCTATATTCCTCTTCTATTCCACCATTAAAATCTGCAATAGGTATTTTCTCTTCCTCTGGTAGTATAGGTGGATTGCTTTGCGGCCATAAAACTTCATCTCTAAGAGTTGTCGATACTATATCATTTAAAGCCCCCATAAAATTATATACGGAGTCTATAGTATCACACGGTGGTGTTACCATTTCTACTTGACTTTCTGAAAAATCAGTTGTTATATAGGGATTATTACCTTTATTTCCAAACTCTTTTGGATGTTTAGTCAAGGCTAATTCACCATTTAGGTTAACTCTTACATTTTCTTTTTCTAACCCAAAATTACATATATCTAAATATCTTTGTAAATTATTTTTTGTTATTAGATCTTTTATTTTATCTTGTAAAGTAATCATAAATTATATACCTCTATTATTTATCAATATTTATATTTTAAAAGTATCATAAAATTTTGAATATCCTTTGAACTTTCAATAGTATATTATAAACCATTTAATACTTTTTTAAAATAATATAATGTAATATAAGATTTTAATACAAGAATATATTTAAATTAAATGATAAAGTTTTATTAACAATAGCCATAAATTTAATATCTAATACGCTTATTTGGTATAATTTGTTTATAAATAGCAAATGGGGTGAGCATAAATGTATTTAGAAAAAATTACTAATGTAAGAGAGAAAATCAAAGATAAAATAATAAAAACTCCTCTAATTTATAGTAAAAGTTTTTCGGAAATTAGTGAAAATAACGTTTATATAAAATGTGAAAACTTACAAATAACAGGTGCATATAAACTGCGAGGTGCCTTAAATAAAATACTAAACTTATCAGAAGAAGATAAAATTAAAGGGGTAATTTGTTCTTCTGCTGGAAACCATGCACAGGGAGTTGCTTATGCTTCTTCTCTCTATAATATAAATTCAACAATAGTAATGCCTAAAACAACACCTCTTCTAAAAGTAGATTCAACTAAAGAACTTGGTGGAAATGTAATTTTATATGGTAATGTTTATGATGATGCCTATAATAAAGCAAAAGAATTAGAACTTTTAAATGACTATACATTTATACATCCATTTAATGATATAGATGTAATTTTAGGACAAGGTACTATAGCTATAGAACTTGTTGAAGATTTAAATGATATAGATATAGTTTTATGCCCTATAGGTGGTGGTGGACTTATAAGTGGTATTGCTTTAGCACTTAAAGAACTTAATCCTAACATTAAAATTATAGGTGTAGAAGCAGAAGGGGCAAATTCTATGCAAAGAAGTTTTTTAGAAGGCAGAAAAATTTCTCTTGAAAAAGTTTGCACTATTGCTGATGGTATTGCTGTTAAAGTTCCTGGCGATCTTACATTTAAATTTATTAAAGATTTAGTTGATGATATTATAACTGTCTCCGATAAAGAAATTGTACAAGATTTTGTATTTTTAAGTGAAAAACATAAACTTATAGCTGAACCATCTGGTATCGTTGCATTAGCTGCATTAAGAAAACTTAATAATATCAAAAACAAAAAAATTGTATCAATTATAAGTGGTGGAAATATTGATATGATTACTATGTCCTCTCTTATAAAAACAGGATTAGTATCTAAAGGTAGATTATTTTCTTTTGAATTAGAATTACCTCATATTCCTGGTGAGTTATTAAAAGTTACATCTATATTATCTAACTTAAATGCTAATATAGTAGAACTTGAACATAATCAATTTAAAGCATCTGACCACTTAAGAAATGTTTTATTAGAAGTTACAGTAGAAACAAATGGATTGGATCATATAAGTGAAATAAAAAATAATTTAATATTACATGGATATTCAATAAAACAAATATATTAAATAAAAAAAGGAACTTAATGTTCCTTTTTTTAATCAGTTAAAAGTTCTAATATCTCATCAAAGCTTAATAAATTATTATTTAAACTATCTGAATTTAAAATATTATTTATTAATGTTCTTTTTCTTGCTTGTAATTTTATTATTTTTTCTTCTATGGTGTTTTTAGCTATAAATCTTATAACTTCTATATTTTTTTCTTGACCAATTCTGTGTGCTCTATCTGTTGCTTGATCTTCAACTGCTGGATTCCACCAAGGATCAAAATGAATAACTATATTAGCACTAGTTAAATTAAGTCCTGTCCCTCCAGCTTTTGTGCTAATTAAAAAAACACTTGTTATAGAATTATTAAATTTTTTAATTTCTTCTTGTCTGTTTGCTATAGAAACAGTTCCATCTAGATAACTATAAGATATATTTTCAGTAATAAATTCTTTAGCAATATTTCTAAGTACACTTGTAAATTGAGAAAAAACTATTATTTTTTGACCCATTTCAATTTTATCTTTTACAAGTTCTAATAAAATTTCAATTTTAGAACTTTTTTTAGTAAATTCACTAAATATAATACTAGGATCTAAACACAATTGTCTTAATTTGGTGATATAAGCTAAAATTTCAATTTTAGAATCTTGTTTATCGTTAGATTTATTATTTATAGAATCTTTAATATATTTTGAATATACTCCATAAAGTTTTTGTTGCTCAACATTGAGCGGAATAAACATATCTTTTTCTATTTTATCAGGAAGCTCTTTTAACACATCTTTTTTATATCGTCTTAAAATAAAAGGTTTTATTAATTTTTGTAATTCTTCTAAAATATAATTTTCCTCTTTCAAATCCTTATTATATCGTATATTAAATTCTTTTTCTGTTTTTAAATATCCCGGCATTATAAAATCAAAGATAGACCATAATTCAAGCAGCGAATTTTCTAAAGGTGTACCTGTTATTGCAAATCTATTATTAGATTTTAATTTCTTCAAGCATTGAGTTATTTTAGATTTACTATTCTTTATATTTTGTGCTTCATCGATTATTATAAAGTCAAATAGTATTTCTTTATAATAATCAATATCTCTACGAACCATTCCATAAGTTGTTATTAATATACTTGAATCACTTTTTATAAATTTATTTATAATATCTATTCTATCAGTTTTATTTCCTATACAAACATCATATTTTATTCCAGATGTAAATTTATCTAATTCACTAGACCAATTATATACAAGCGATGTTGGAGCTATTATAAGTATTTTTTTATTCTTGTTTTTAGATATTTCTAACCCAAGAAAAGCTATTGTTTGTACTGTTTTTCCAAGACCCATTTCATCAGCTAATATTCCGCCACTGCCTAATATAGTAAGAGTTTCGAACCATTTAACTCCATTTTTTTGGTAATCTCTAAGATCAATTTGTAAATTATCACTTAAATGCAATTTTATATTTGCAATATCTGAAATATCATTTTTCAAATTTTGTAAAAGAGATCTTCCTTTTATATTGGTAAGCTTATTTTCTTTTATATAATTATCAATATATAAAGCTAAATTATTATTAAATTCTGTTTTACCAGACAATATGTCATTTTTAGTTGTAATTACATTTATTAAACTTAAAAGCTTTTTCAATTCTAAATTTTCTAAATCAATAAATTCACCATTTTTCAATTTATAAAAAGTAGTTTTATTTTTAAATGCATCTATAATTTTTAATAATTCTTTAGAAGTAAGACCTTCTACATTAAATTCAAATTCAAAATAATTTTCCTTTCCAGCTGACACAGCCATATTAAAATCTTCTTTTTTTAGTAATTTAATCTTTTTTATATTATCAGAATAAAACACCTCTCCTATTTCTTGTAATTTTACAATTTCATATTTTAAAAACTCAAAAATAAGTTTATCCTCTTCAAGAAAATTAAATTTATTTTTTGTATTATCTTTTGAAAAACCTATACGTTCAATCTTAGCTACAATATCTTTCTCTGTTTTAAACTTTCTAAATATATATTTAGTTCCTTCATATTCAGATAATACATTAATTTCAATATCATCATATACAGCAACAATCTCCATATGTAATAAGTCTCTAGTTTTATCTAAGTAAAATTTAAATGTTGGAGCTATATCTATAAATTTTTCACTTAACTTATTACTAATAACCAGATTACTATCTATCATTTTTAGTAATGGAACCAAATGTTTTATAAGGACATCTTCTTCTTCTTTACTTATTAAAATACTATTTTGTACCTCTAAAAGTTCTAATACTGGTATAGCTTTTAAAATAAACACTTCATCAGGCATATAGATATTATTTCCTAATATGAAAATATCAGATTTATCATTAAATCTGAATGGTAGCGAATTATGTTTATTTAAAATTAAATCTCCATTATCAATATAGGTTATAGATAAATTAAGCGGAGGATTATCCTTTATAATATATGCTTCTACATCTCTACTAAAAAAGCCATCACTTAGAAATATCTTGTTTTTAGCAATATTTTCAAAAAATTCTTTTAACATGTAAGAAGGTATATTCAAATACTTTCCATTTAAAAATTTTTTATCCTTTCTAGATTTAAGAAAAAAGTTAGATTCTATATCTACCATTGTTTTTAAAAAATTAATTAACAAATTCATAGGTGCAGATAATTTATACTTATTTAAATCAAAAATAAAATTTTTACCAAAATGAAGAGGTATTTTATTTTCATAATGCACTAAGAATTGTTCTAAATCTCTAATTATATATCCTTTTCCATCATTGATAATTTTAAAATATGATTTTATGCTATTGTTCCAAATATCTTTTTCTATATAAACTTCTACTAATAAAATTTCTTTTTTTACATCTATTAAAAGCAAGTCTAAGATACTATTATTAAATTTATTTTTTTTATTATCATACTTTTCTAATGTAATATTTTTATCAAATTCTAGAATTTGATTAACTCCATTATAAAAGCTAGCTATAAGATGTTTACAACAATAATTTTTTTTTGAAAACTCAAATTTTTCGTATTCATCACATGTACAATAAGTTGATAATACATTTTTTGTTTTAATATCCAATTCTAGTTCACATTTATATGAACTTAATAAGTTATCTGAGATTACATTACTATCAATTCTTATAGTAAATTCATCTTTATTCACAATTAAGTCACTTATTAAGTCATTTTCTATTACTTTTATTGCATCTATATGTTTACGACCTGTTGTACTTGTTTTAAATATTTTTAATAATTCTTCTTTTCTCACCAGTCTCTCCTATCTTTATATAGTTTTATCATTTTATTGTAACATACTAATAAATTGTCTGCTTAATTTTAATCTTAAAAATAAGACTAGGCAATGCCTAAGTCTTATAAAATAGAATTAATCATCTAAATGCAAAGATAAATCTAAAAGCCCATTTCCTTCTATACTTTTAGGATATCCTAAAGAGATTGTTCTTTTTATTAATTGTGCATAAAGTTCAGACTCTGTAAGAGTGCGATTAAAAGTATCTTTACTCCATTCTTTCAAAAGTGCAAGTGCCCCAGATATATGTGGAGTAGCCATAGAAGTACCTGTAAGTTCTACATACTTATTATTAGGAGCTAAGGAAATTATGCCTCTTCCGTTAATTCCTTGACCTGGTGCAAGTAAATCTACTTCTAAATTTGAAGCTGTAAAATAGCTTGGACTTGAATTTATTGTTATAGACCCAACAGATATACATTCATTATAAGCAGCAGGATAATTAATTTCCATTGTTTCATCATTAGAATCTCCATCATTACCACTTGCACCTACAACTAATATATTTTTAGATACAGCCTTTTTTATAACTGCATGAAGAGGTTTATAATCTAATTTTCCACCTAACGACATAGAAATAATATCTACATTAGATTGAATAGCATAATTTATAGCATTAATAATCCAATTATAATATCCACCATTTGAAGTTAATGCTTTTAAAATAATTAAATCAGCTTTAGGAGCCACCCCAAATATCCCTTCATTTCCATTTGCTGCAATTATTCCAGCCACATGGGTACCATGACCATCATAATCCGTAACATTATTTATATCTTTAAGATTTTCATTCGTGAAATTTCTAGTATCTATAATTCTATCCTTTATATCAACATGATTTACATCACACCCTGTGTCTATTATCGCAATTTTAATACCTTTTCCTAAATACCCCATACTCCAAAACTCTGTAGCTCCAATAAGTTTTACGCCATCTGGAATACTATTAAATTCATTTCTATACCCAAGTATATTATTACTTATAGTTTTAAATTTTTCCACTACTTAACTCCTCCTAAGAATA
>JBOFRC010000348.1:0-3201 GCA_051650825.1 Sarcina sp.
CAAGGTAGAGGCGCGAAAATTAATAGTAAATCTATGGAGACCAAGCATCTGAGAAGTAGCAAGAAAGGAGTTTTCGCCGAAGTGTATAAAATAAGCTTGTATTTTATATAGCTGGGATTGCATATAATATATGTAATACTGTCACAATATATTTGTGGGGTGCTATCATTAATTTGAAATATTACAGTCGAATTTGTGCCCTAAACAATAATGTTTAGGGTTTTATTTTTTAGGTCTTATATTTAATTAATTAGCTACCGGTTATGAACTTATGGAAAGCCATAAGAGGAGGAACTAATGATGAGTCAAAAAGAAGAAGGACTTCAAAGGAGTCTAAAAGCAAGACACCTTTCTATGATAGCGTTAGGTGGAGCTATCGGAACAGGTATATTCCTAGCAATGGGAGGAACGATAAATCAAGCTGGAGTTGGAGGTGCATTTCTTGCATATGCAATAGTAGGAGTAATGGTATATTTCTTATGTACAGGTCTTGGTGAAATGGCAACATATCTTCCAGAGACAGGTTCATTTGGAAGTTACTCAGCTAAGTTTATAGATCCAGCACTTGGATTTGCTATGGGGTGGAATTATTGGTATAACTGGGCAATAACAATAGCAGCAGAGATGGTTGCAGGATCAATTGTTATGAAATTCTGGTTTCCACAAGTTCCAGCGATAGCATGGAGTTTGTTATTTTTAGTAATTATAGTTGGTCTTAATTTATTATCAGCTAGAGCGTACGGAGAATCAGAATTTTGGTTCGCAACAATAAAAGTAATAACAGTTGTTATATTCCTAGCGGTAGGAGTTCTTATGATAGTTGGAATACTTGGAGGAAAAGCAGAAGGATTTACAAGATATTTCCAAAATGGAGGACCTTTTATAGGTGGAAGCAAAGCAGTATTTGCTATATTCTTAGTAGCGGGATTCTCATTCCAAGGAACTGAACTTGTTGGTCTTGCAGCAGGAGAAAGTGAAAATCCAGGAAAAGATGTACCAAAGGCAGTTAATACAATTTTCTGGAGAATAGTTTTATTCTATCTTGGAACAATACTTGTAATTGGTGCTTTAATAGATCATTCACAGCTTACAGTTACAACTTCAGCATTTACATTAGTGTTTGAAAGATTAGGTCTTGCAGGTGCAGCAAGTGTTATGAATGCAGTTATTCTTACATCTGTTTTATCAGCAGGAAACTCAGGAATGTATGCATCAAGTAGAATGTTATATGCTATGGCACAAGATGGAATGGCTCCAAAAATGTTTGGAAAAACTACAAAAAGAGGAGTTCCTTTAAATGCTATTATTTTAACAACTATAGTTGCATCAGCTTGTTTCTTAACAGGAAGTTTTGGTGAAGGGAATGTTTATACTTGGTTAGTTGCAGCATCGGGATTATCTGGATTTATAGCTTGGCTTGGAATAGCAGCCTGTCATTATAGATTTAGAAGGGCATATGTAGCACAAGGAAATTCTATAAAATCATTACCTTATAAAGCAAAATTATATCCTTTAGGACCAATTATAGCATTTGTATTATGTTTTGTGTCTGTTATAGGTCAAGGTTTCTCAAGCTTTGGACCTAGTGGAATTAACTGGGGAGATATAATTTCAGCATATTTAGGAATACCAGCATTTATTGCTATATTCTTATATTATAAAATTAGATATAAAACTAAACTTGTACCTTTACAAGAAGTAGATTTATCAAGAAAAAATATTAATTTTTAATATACAATAGTCGTTAGAAGCATCTAACGGCTATTTTTTTGATAGAATTATTTAAGATAAAAATTAAAAGGGAGAAAATATGATTAAGTTAGTGAAGGTAGATAAGGAAAATTTTCATGATGTTATAAATCTTAAGGTAAGCGAGAATCAAATCAATTTTATAGAAAGTAATGAAGACTCAATTGCAGAGTCAAAATGTTATAAATTTTGGAATCCTAAATGTATTTATGAAGATGATATACTTATAGGGTTTTGTATGTATGGACAGATAGAATTTGAAGATAATAGAGTTTGGCTTGATAGATTTATGATAGATGAAAAATATCAGGGGAATGGCTTTGGGAAAAAAGCTTTTAAGCATATTTTAGATGAAATAAAAAAAGAATATAATTGTGGACAGATTTATTTAAGTATATTTGAAGAAAACGAACGTTCTTTAAAGTTATATAAAGAAAATAGTTTTAAATTTAATGGTGAAGTTGATTATGGTGGCGAGTTAGTAATGGTCAAAAGAATCATATAATATTTTAAAATAATTAACATACGTCTATTTAAAATACTGTATAATAAATAATTATGCGAGGAGTTGATAATTTTAGGTGTTTAGCGTAGATAATTTTGTTGAAATTTTAAATAATTATGGACATTTGGCTATTTTTATAAGTTTAATAGTCAGTATAATAATAGCACTTTTAGGTGTTTTACCATCTGTATTTGTAACTGGTGCTAACATAATAGTATTTGGACCTGTAAAAGGATTTTTAATTTCGCTTTGTGGCGAGGTTGTTGGTGGAGTTATTACATTTTATTTATATAGATTAGGATTTAAGAAAACTGCTCAAGGGCTTTCAAAGTACAAGCTTATTGATAGAATAGTTCATAGTAAAGGAACAAAAGCAGCTATGTTGATTTTTGAAGCTAGGCTTTTGCCTTTTATCCCATCTGGATTTGTAACTTTTGCGGCAGCGATAAGTGAAGTGACAGTAGTACCTTATACAGTGGCAACAATTTTTGGGAAAATACCATCAATAGGAATAGAAGCAGTAGTTAGTTACGATATTATAAATATAAATCAAAATTTTTTTAGATTAATTATTACAATAATAGCATTGATATTAGTTACAATAACTATTAAAAAGTTTAAAAAAGATCTTTAGAAATTTAGGAATAAAATAGGATATAAACTCTCTTTATGATAACTAGTCTTAGTACCTAAAACTAGTTATCATAAAGAGAGTTTTTTATTTAATAGGTAATATTTCTCATATATTGTTAATTTATTCTTAATATATTTATCATTTAATTAGTATATAATTGATAACAATTGAAAAGTATAAAATTTATAAAATAGGATTAATTTTACTTTTTAAAAGGGGGAGAAAGTGAAAAATAAAAAAATAATAGTATTAATTATTATGATAGGCACAGTTATTAGTGGGAGTTTTGTATTTATAAATAAAAAACCAGCTA
>JBOFRC010000349.1:0-2773 GCA_051650825.1 Sarcina sp.
TTGACAAGAAGAAAAATATAGAATACTATCAACCTTATCTTTTAAAGCAATACTCACTATTTATAGACCTAAATGGTGTTTGTAAAAATATTGTAGTTTGAGCCTTTACAGGGATCAAAACCTTGTTGGTATATTGGACATACACCAACCTCATCTACCACACCAGATGTATAAATGTAGAAAAGTGGTCTTCAAAATTGGAAGAAACAATGATGATGCCAATGAGAACACCTGTTTTAACTGCTAATCGTGGCTAATGTACCTGCTGGCTACTGTAAATAGCAACTAAAGCTAATATGAAAATGGCCATTATTTTAACTCCCTCTTTCCAAAACACTGGTTCATGCAAATAGTAAACGCTCCCTCCACACAGTTGTGAGAAAGAAAGTGCTAGTTTTCCAGCTAAAATCAAGTAAGCAGTTGCAGCTCCTCCTTATTTGGGGGGATAACAGCAGGTTTAAAGTGATTTTATGAACCTCTTATGGGCTATCCTTTCTCCTGAGAGACTAGCTCGACTGCTAACAGCTGGTGCCACGTTCATGAACTTCTAGGTTTGCAGGCCTACTCCTTGCTCCCGGCGCTCTTCTCTAATTGGACTGAATACATCTCTCTACAGGAGAACGCTACCCAGAAGAAAGTGGTAAGTTGTTTGCAAATGTTTTTTTCCTGCCCGATTTACTTTCATTGTCTGTAGCACATTCAGTTTAGAATTATTATTATTATAGGCAGTGGTGGCAGTAGTAAAAGTCATGCTTTACCTTTCTTTTTTGGCAACACAGTGACATTGGCAGGTCCTGAAGCCCAAATAGAGACTTTCATGTTGACACCACTGAAGAAAAGCACACATAATAGAATATCTCTTACACACACCACAACATTAATAACATAAATACAAGAAAGGAGGAGAGAGAAAAATTTTAAATTTGAAGTTAAAACTAGAATAATCAAGCACTAACAACTGTTGGAAAAGTAAATTCAACATTACACAAAACTTAGCCTAAGAAAATACATTTTGTGAGTTAAAGATGGACTAATTAATAGTTTCATATGTGTACTGTACAAGGTGTTGCTCGCAGCGATAACTATAACTCAACTTTGCAGTTCCCGTCAGGTCTACAGAGCGTTGTAGCGTCTTTCAGCTCATTGTTTTGGTTTTATGGCCCGTAACTTTGCTGTTTTGGTTGAGTCTCACCAATCTCATCAACATATTTTTATTAGACACAGCAGGCAGATGTTTTTATCAAAGACAGCTCTGATTAACAAATTGTACACTACCTAATACTAAACAGCAGACAGACAAAGTTAGCTACTAGCTTGTGAACATAGTGGAGCTAGCACCTAAAGAGCCAGATATTTCCCTCAGGAGTTGGTGGAGACCAAACTAGAGCTAAAAAGAGATAGAATATTGAATTTATATTTGCCAGGTGGCCAGAAATACAACTGCAAATGAATGCTAATGTTGCTGCATGTCTACTGGATGTGTAAATAGGCCACTGTTTGCTAACACTTTATAACGTTATAAGGTGATAATATGTCAATGTTATTTTTATAGCTTGTGCGCTGCCCTTAAAGCCTTTAAGTTTCTGAAAAGACCCCATCAAAAATAAAATTTATAAAATAAATTTACAATAAAACATAAATGAATCACCGCAAATACTAATCAATTATCTTAATGACAGTCAACTAGTGTGATTTGGGCTGATTATTTTGATTTGCATTCTCTTAGATTATAAACATATTTAGATTCAATCTTTACTTCCTGTAGTTACAAACTTGTGAAGTTTCCCACCAAGGAGATTCATATTTATTAGAAGCCACACAAAATACCAGTCCTGTTGCTCCCTCACCTTTGAAAGAGATCCTCCTCCTTGGCCTTGAGGTTTTGTTTGAATCCTCCCTTGGAGTGGTTGATCCTGGCATCACAGCTCAGCTTCTTTGGCTTGTAGCAGAACCAAGGCTCGCCTGTTTGGAGGTCAGTATAGTTGCACAGCGGCTGCTGGGTTGGTCGTAGGCAGACGTTACAGGTGGTAGTTTCAGAGAGTAAGCTTGAGCGGAAGAGGCTCTGGAAATAAACCCTGTCTGGCTGTTCGCTGGTCAGCCTGCGCAGCACTGTGACAGCCTCACTAGGGTGAACCAGCGTCACCTGATAGGACAGAGAACCAGAATTTTCACTAAGCTGAGTCATGTTCAGTCATATCAATAAAGACAAATAAACACTATTTAAAGCTGCACACATTGTCTCAGGCGTTAACCAGATTGAGTTTCAGACGACAATCTCTGGAGAACTGACCATTCAATAACCCCCTCCCCCAAACAGCGATCCTCCAATCATAATTTAGCAACCGTAACTGGGCACGGCAGGTCTGTCAATCTTTGGATTTCTCCACATGTTGAAGTGGTGTGCATGGGGCTGTAGTAAGAAAGATACTCTGCTCTTTGTGTTTGGAGGGTGATCTCTTTTTTTTAGCTTTTCCAAGGAATTAATTAAACATATGTAATGTAGTCTGGTTACATTAAAAAAAGTTCCATTCACGACTACTATTTCGACTAGTATTTCCCCAATGTGCGGGAGCCTCCTGGGTGCTACTATTAGAGAGTAGGCTAACGTTATGTGCACCATACACATCGGCCAAACAGGGTTATGTTAGAATGAAATAACAGTCTGATCTGACATTTTTCTATCATACTTATAACACTAGGACTAACCAGCTCTAAACTGCAATACAAGAACAGTGCTGTTTCTTTATTTCCATGTCTTCTACATGAATCATCA
>JBOFRC010000350.1:0-1720 GCA_051650825.1 Sarcina sp.
AAAACATAACAACATTTCAAATTAGGTTCTAAAATAATATAAAACTTTTAAATATTAAATTTTTAATTTACAATATCTAAGGGAGTGATTAATATGCTAGAAAAACTAATTAAAAGTGCAATCGTTGCTAGAGAAAATGCTTATTGTCCCTACTCTAACTTCAAAGTTGGTGCAGCTGCACTCTTTGAAGATGGCATAATTTATACAGGATGCAATGTTGAAAATGCTTCATATGGAGCTACAATGTGTGCTGAAAGAACTGCCATATTTACAGGAGTCGCTAGGGGAAATTCAAAACTTCAAGCCCTTGCACTAATAGGAGATCCTAATGCTTATACATTTCCCTGTGGTATGTGTAGACAAGTTATAAGCGAATTTGCTGATAGCGATGATATTAAAATTTATATAATTAAAAACGAAAATGATTATATAATAAGAACTTTTTCAGAGCTTATGCCAGGTAGCTTTACTAAAAAGGATTTAGAATAATTACAAAACAATAAAACATCAATAAAATAAATAGGTACTTTAATTAGTATGTCTCAAAGGAGTGGCATTTATGGAAGCAAGTAACACTAAAAAGAATTTTTGGACATCTTTAACCTTATTTCAAAAATGGTTCTTAGTAATTTTTGTACTAGCAAGTATTTTTTCATTCATTAGTCCATTATTCATTGGCGGAAGCGTTTCAGAATTATTTGGATTTACAGCAATTATAGGTTTAATTTGTGCGGTTACAGGAGTTTTAACTTCTGTCTATCAAGCTAGAGGAGAAATAATCGTTTATTTATTTATTCTTATAAACACAGTAACTTATGCTTGGATAGCATATACAAGTGCATTATATGGACAAATTATACAAAATATTATCATGCTTTTACCTATACAAATATACGGGCTTATAGCTTGGAAGAAAAATGCAGCTAAAGGTGATGGTCACCAAATTGAAATTAGAAAATTCACAGCAAAGAATTGGATAATTACAATCATCTGTCTTGTAATATTCTGGGGAGTTTATTATGTATTCCTTGATTATTTACCACAAATAATTCATGCAATATTTGGTGGAAAAATGATACCTCCAGATCCAAGTGTAGGAATGGACTCACTTACAACAGTATTAACAGTTACAGCTATGTTCTTAACATCTAAGAGATATGTTGAACAATGGTGGTTCTGGATTTTCTGTAATATAGGAGTTGTACTATTTGTTGAAGGTTTATTTACAACACAATTAACACCATCTTCATTAGTTGGAGATTTAACAGGTGCACTTAACTGGTTACAATATGGAATAGGTGCTATCTATGGATTCTACTTATGGAGAAAAATGTATAAAGAAAGAAATAATCAAATGAGTGATGAAGTCCATCCGGGTATGAAAATGGAATAATCACTAAAAATAAATAATTTATTTAATTGCAACTGATAATTAAAAAATTTAGAATAAATAGTTTTGTAATTACTTGTTGCACATCAAAATTCCTATTAATATGTTAATATAAAGAGCAAGCTTAATAATAAAGCTTGCTCTTTGTTTGTATTTCAATGCAAACTATATATCTTACTATTTTTGTTTCCAAAAACTTTAACTAGCAAATAAAATATTTTAAATTTTAAAGTATAAATATATCTATTAACATAAATCCATGTTACACTTTTACAAGAAGATTAAATGACATCGAAACAAGATGTTGAAAGGACTATAGAATGACAAACT
>JBOFRC010000351.1:0-1483 GCA_051650825.1 Sarcina sp.
ATCAGTTTGTTTGCACACCGCGCATGTTGTTAGCCAGTTTCACCAGTGATGAAGGAGTCACAAGTAGGTTTATTTTAAGGGATCACAAGCCAAAAAGGTTGGAAGCCACTGATTTAACATCCGCATTGCCTGAAGATTACATTTCTGTCACACAGGCTTTAAAACACCACCACCCATGCTTTTCTGGTTTCACAACAGTATATTTTTAACCCTGCATGCATCAGACTCAGTTTCAACCAGTGCTGTAAATGTTAAAGTTAAGAATCTGCTTCTGTCGGATTAATTATTATTAATGTTGTATTTTGAAGATTTCTCATTGTGTTACAAAAGCTGTCAGTGAACTGTTTACATTTAGTTTAGTTAATGACTTTGTTTCAGGTGTCACATCGGCCATTTTATCTGTATGTGAGCAGCCAGGAGGTTGTGATAATCTGGAGTGAAACACATCTGGATGTTGGGGTGAGGACATTTTAAAACTGCAGCCATCGTTCAATAAACAACTGCCAACAAAAAAGGCTCTGGAAATCATTCTTAAAGAATACGGGAACCTGAATAAAAACAAATGAAACTAGAAGGTCACTCGGAGAGCGTAGACTTCTATGATATGCAGATCTGCAAACACAACCGCTATATATGTCTGCACGTAAAAATTGGGAACTGTGGGACAAATTCAGTTCATTTTGCCATAGACACCAGTGTTACAACTGACTTGAATTAAGTGAAGTTTGATTTGTTTTCATTTAGGCATTTTAAATCTTCCATCCTGACCTCAGGCCTGGAGACAGAGGAGGACGCCCCCTGCTGGGCAAACCGCTGGTTGGTTAAAGTTGATAAATGTGGAGGACCAAATTGACTCATTTGTCAATAAATAAAAGAAAATGCATTCACAAATATATAAATAGATATTTTAAGTAATGAATAAAATAATAAATGCTAAAATAAATACAGAAATTAAAGACATTTTTAAATATTAAAAAAAATACATATATGCCTAATAATGCTAAAATACAAAAATATATACATATTTTAATTAACAAATGTATAAGCAAATGCTGAAATAAGTATATACATAAATGTATAATTTGATAAATTAATCAATAAATATTGGTAATTCATTTGGATATAAATTTCTATACATCAACACGTTTTTACATTTCATCCAACAGTAAACAGATGTATTTTATTGTTAGATGAGTACAATAAAGACCTGAGACGTAGACGCATGACGTGAACATATATAAGACACAGTGATTGGTTGAATGTGCTCACGACGGGGAGTCTTTACTTATTAATTTATTTCTAATACATTTATTTAGCTGACGCTTTTATCCACAGCGACTTACAATAAGTTCAACCATGTAGATACAATCCAAAAATTGCAAGAATCATCCAACTACATCAAATATAACTAATGTATACATTAAATATGTTGAACTGTTTCAAGTGCTACATTTAGAAACAATAAGTGATATAATATAATACA
>JBOFRC010000352.1:0-11468 GCA_051650825.1 Sarcina sp.
CATATTAATATACCTATAGTTGAATATATAATAAATGGAATCATTCTAATTTTTTCTGCACCAGCTATTAGTGATACATATGTTCTAATTACAGGTAAGACTCTCGCAACTAATATGCTCTGTTTACCATATTTCCCAAACCATACTGCTAATTTATCAAAATGCGGTGCTGTACTTGGCATTTTTCTTTTAATCCATTCTATAACAGCACTTCCCCCATAAAAACCTATGTAATAACATATTATTGAACCTAAAAGCGCCGCAACTGTACTTACTATGATTATTCCAGTAAGTGAAATTCCCCCTTCTGCCGCACTTATACCAAAAAACGGTAATATAAGTTCGCTAGGAATTGGTATTGATGCATATTCTATAAGCATAAAAATAAAAACTCCTATATAACCCATTTTTATAGCAAGATGACTAAGCACAGTCAGTATACTGCCTATATCCATTTTATTGCCTCCTAAAAACCTTTTCTTTCGTAAACTAAACTCAATGTAAAATAACACTGAATTTCATTATACTATTTTTATATAAATTAATATATACAAATTAAGTTTTTTTTAATAAATTATTAAGTTATATCTCTACTTTTTTAATTCCATATATTTTTATGCTTTAGATTTATGCAATCCCGATTTAAATTAGTTAATTGTCAGATAAAAGTTTTCTATATTTATTTACCATTTCTTTATTTTTTTCAAGTTTAAATATTTCAATTAATTTTTCTAATGTTTTCTTTCTTATGGGTTCATAGTCTAAGCATAACTCTAGTGATTTTACAGCTTTATCTACTTCTTTAACCTTTAAATATGCTAAAGCCACATTTGTAATAAGATCATATTTTACTTCCTGCATACTTTCATCTAAATTATCTATAACTTTTTCAGACAATTGTATACCTTTTTCTAACATGTTCATGTCAAATAAAACTTTAACTTTTTTAGCTAAAATTAATTTATTTTCTTCTTGTTTTAAAGCTCTATCATAGAACTCTAATGCTTTATCATACTCTTTATCTTTATGATAATTCCAAGCTATTTCACCTAAGATTATTATATTTTCCCCTTTTTCTTTTAAAAGCTTATTATAAGTGTCTAAAGCTTTTTTCTTTTCTCCAAGTTTTTGATAACAAATTGCTATTCCAAAATAATAATTAACATCATCACTTAAAGCTAGTGCTTCTTTATAGTCTTTTATAGCTTCTTTATAATCTTTTATAGCCTCTTTCGCAAGTGCTCTATTACTATATGCTATAGCTAGCTCTCGATTTTCTTCTATTGCCATATTAAAATATTCTATAGCCTCATCGTATTCATCCTCATTGTAATAACTAAGACCTATATCGTTATAAATTTCTCCAATATTTTCTCCGAACTCTAAAGCTTCAAGTAAAACCTCTCTTGCTTCTTTATATTTTTCTAGTTCACTATAAGATGCAGATAACATTCTAATCATCATAAAATCTTTTTCTTCAACTTCTAGATAACGATTTATATAATCTACACATTTTTCAAAATTACCTTCACTATACTCTATATATGCTAGATAATATAGCGCTCCACTACTATCACCATTAGATATTTTAAGAGCTTTTTCAAAATCAGTTCTACCTTGTTTTGCTTCTTTTAAGTAATACGAACACTTTCCTCTTAAAAAATAATCTTCGGCTAAATTTTGACTAGATGTCTTTATTGATTTAGTAAAATATTTTTTAGCTACTTTAAATTTCTTTAATTGATAATTACAAATAGCTAAATTCCCATAAAAACTTTCACTTTCTTCTATTTTAAGACCTTTTTCAAAATAACCAACTGCCTTGTCATACTCTTCTCTATCCATATATTCTTTACCAATCATGTCATATATAAAAGGATTCTTAGAATCTATTTCTAATATTTTAGAGTAGTCTTCCATCAGTTTATCATTTTCTTCAATCCCCTTATAAATAGCTGCTCTTTTATAATAAAATTCAGGATTTTCTGGTTCTAATTCTAAAGCTTTATTAACATTTTCCAAAGCTTTGTCTATTTGATTATCCATCAAATAGCAAAATGATAATTTAATGTATGCTTGTGCATAGCTATCATTTATTATTAAAAGCTGTTCAAGCCTTTCTTTTGCTTTTTCATATTCTTGTTCCTGTATATATAAATCAGCTAAATAAAAATATGCTAGATGATAAGCTGGTTCTATTTCTATAGTCTTTTTATAATCTTTTATTGATTTTTCCACATTTCCAAGTATTCTATTTATAATAGCTCTATTATAATGATAATTAGCTATAGTTCCATCTAAAACTATTGCCTTTGTAATATATTCTAACGCCTTATCAACCTGTCCTATCTCAAAATAACACCCTGCAAGACCAGAATAAATTTCATGGTCCTCTTTTTCTAAAATATATGCCTTCTCAAACACCTCTAATGCTTCTGGAATATTAAATAACGCCATTTGTACATATCCAAGTCTCTTAAGACCTTCTACACTCTTAGGATTTAATTCTAAAGCTTTTGTAAAACTTGCTATAGCTTCACTTTCATCCTTTATTTTTTCATAAACTTTTCCTCGAAGTAAATAATATTCAAAAGCTCTATCATCTTTTTTTATAGCAAAATCTATATCTTCTATTGCTTCCTTATTATTTTGTGCAAGAAAATTTCCATATGCTCTGTAATAATAAAAAATATCTTCATTATCTAAAAATGTTTCATACTCTCTACATAACTCTAAAATTTCTTCGCTACTTTTTATACTTCTTTCCTTTGCATAGTCTCCTAAATAGCCTTCAACTTCTTTTAAAAACCTTTCTAGAGCCTCGTCCTTTGTTATATTTAAATCTATGTTTTTAACTATTTCATTTTTTTTATCTATATCATAAAAAAATTCTTCTATTATATCTAACATTCTTCTCTCCTTCTAAAGGGTTTCTTAATACACATTTTATGTTATACACTACTTATGTATTAATATCAAACTTTTTTTACATTAAATTTCTTTAAATTGGTTAAACTATCCTCATTGACTATAAACAAAGAGGATGTGTACGTATTGATTTATAAAAAATTGATCCCTATATTTATATTTTTAAGCTTTCTCGTAAGTTTTTATTCTAAAAATGTTATAGCTATGCCATTAAATTATTTAATTGATGTAGAATTTATAGAAAAAGATAATGAAAACCTTGATGACGAACTTTATAAACTTCTACAACCTAAACTTTCAGAGTTATTTACTGAAAGAAACAATGCAATATTATCATTTAATGCTGATAGCCTTAGAAAATACTATAACCTAAATCAAAAACCTAGTCTATATGCATTTGAAAATGAAGCTAAAAAAATTAAATATTTAGATAATTGGTGTGAAAAACAAGGTGTAACTTTCTCAGAAATAAAAACAAAGGCAAGAATCAAGAAAATTAAAGAAAAAGAAAAAAATTTATACAGTACCATAGTTGTTGTTTCTACTGAATTTCATTACAATTACGATACTGATGAAAATCACGCGGATAATATTTTTAGATTAGGAACATATCATTATCTAAATGTAAAAATTAATGATGATAGTTTTATAATAACCAAAGAATGGTATACTGATCCTTTTGCTGATTCTCTCAATTTAAATGATCTAAAATCAGAAGAAATCAAAACTTTCATAGGCAATAAACAAAAGCCAGATCTTCATTTAACTGATAGAGTAAAAAAAGCGGTTGCATATGCTCATAAATATTGTGGAGCCGCAGCTGATGATGAATTAGGTTTTAGTTATAATTCTAAATACACTGATTTTAATCCAGCTGGTGGGGATTGTGCAAACTTTGCTTCTCAAATTCTACATGAAGGTGGAGGGTTTAGAAAAAATGCTACTTGGAATTACGTAGATGGAGCAGGCAGTGTTGCATGGGTAAATGCTCAAGGTTTTAAAAATTATATGTTAGAAAGTGGTAGAGGTTCTCTTATTGCTAAAGGAACTTATTCACAAGTATACAAATCTGCCTATAATTTAAGACCTGGTGATTTTGTTGCATATGAAAAGAAAGGAAGAATTACTCATATCTCAACAATAACAGGTTTAGACTCTAAAGGTTATCCCCTTGTAACATGTCATAATACTGATAGATTATTAGTACCTTATGACCTTGGCTGGAGTAACCCTAATATAACCTTTCATTTAATTCATTCTCATTATTAAAATATATAACTCAAAAAAGTAGATATACTATGAATATTACTTAAATTCATAGTATATCTACTTTTTTAACATTAAACTTATAAGAAGTTATTTAATAAAAATTTTTTACTCCTTGTATTTTTTCATATTATCATCAATTGCTATCAAAAAATTCATGAGATTAATCTCATAGACTTTTGTTAAATTTAGCCTTTATAAACAGACTTTAATAATTCTATTTCCCTTGCATAGCCATCTAACTCATTTGGAGTTTCTAAGAAAAATGGGATTTCTTTAAGCTTTGGATGATTTATTATTCTAGTTATAGCCTCAAGTCCTATATGTCCCTCACCTATTTTTTCATGTCTATCCTTATGACTTTTAAAAGGATTCTTACTATCATTCAAATGGATTGCTTTTAATCTATTAAGACCAATAATTCTATCAAACTCATCTAAAACTCCATCTAGATTATTAACTATATCATAACCAGCATCATATATATGGCAAGTATCTATACACACACCCATTTTCTCCTTAAGATTAACACCATCTATTATTCTTGCAAGTTCTTCAAAACATCTTCCTACTTCTGTTCCTTTCCCAGCCATTGCCTCTAAAAGTATTGTCGTTGTTTGCTCTTCCTTGATAACTTCATTAAGCATTTCTACTATATATTCTATTCCAACATCTACACCTTGTTTTACATGGCTACCTGGATGAAAATTATAAAGATTTCCTGGCAAATATTCCATTCTTTCTAAGTCATCAGCCATCATAGCTTTAGCAAAATTTCTAGTATCTTCACTACCTGAACATGCATTTAATGTATATGGTGCATGTGCTAAAATTGTAGAAAAATTATTTTCTTTAGCTATTTTTAGCAATTCATCTATATCTTTCTGTACTATTGCTTTTGCTTTACCACCTCTAGGATTTCTAGTAAAAAATTGAAAAGTATTACCTCCAATGCTAACAGCTTCTCTTCCCATATTAGCAAAACCTTTAGTAGTTGATAAATGACATCCTATATTTAACATATATTAAATTCCCCTTTTATTTTAATTTCAAAAATTTCTCTTTAACTATCTTACTCATAGAAATAATTCTAATTTCAATATTACTTATTAATTAATAATAATTTTTATTATATCACAAAAACTCCTTTATACTAAGTTTATTACTTTTATAAGTTTTCTTTTTATCAAAAAAAACTTCATCATCTACGAAAGTTACTTTCATAAATGATAAAGTTTTATATTTAAAATATTTTAATTTTATTCGTTAACTACTACAGCTGTCCCATATGCAACTATTTCAGCCCCACCTTGAATTACGGCTGATGAGCTAATATCAAATGCAATAATCGCATTAGCACCTAATTTTTCTGCTTGTTCAATCATTCTGCTAGTTGCTATTTTTCTTGCTTCATCTAACATTTCTTTATATGCAACCATCTCTCCGCCTACAAGATTTTTAAATGCTGCACCAATATCTCTACCAACATTTTTACATTGAACAGTACTCCCTGACACTAATCCTTTTACTTCTAATATTTCTTTCCCTGGATAATTGTTAGTTGTTAATATAATCATTTATATTCCCCCAAAAATAAATTTTTTTATTTTGTCATTTCTCAACTTTATATTTTAATTATATATCATTTGCGTAAAATTTAATATTTAAAAAACATTAAGTATTTCTTAAATAAATATTAAGATAAACTTCTTTATATAGTATATTAAACTATTTTATACAAATTTTAAAACTACAATTGATTATTACAATTATCTATCTCTTTTATTGTATAGAGTACTTAGAAATTATATGCATATTAAAAAGCTAGAATTATCAAACTCCTAGCTTTTTCAAATATCTACTTATTATCTAAATAATTTTTTATAAAAACGTCTTCATAATAATTTTTAAGATTTCCATCTAGAAAATGTAAACTATTTCTTAAAATTTCTTCAAAAGTTATAAAAGTAACTCTAGATGTGTCTTTCAAAACTATATCTTTTATATAATCTAACTGCTTTTTAATAGCTAAGTTTTTCTCTGTATATACAAAAACTACATATCTATATTTACACATATGCATTAAACTTTTCATTATCTCGTAATTTTCTAAGAAAAACTCCATATTTTTAAACTCATTTTTAATGTATCTAGAATTTAAAAATGCCTCTTCATATACATACCTATATTTATTCTTATGAACTTGATCTTCACTAGCTTTATAATATGAATTTTCATTATATTTTACATCAACATAAATTTCTTTATCTTCCTTTGTCTTTATATAAAAACTAAAGCAAGTTTTTCTTCCACTAAACATTTTTTCTGCTTCTGATCTTTTATTAAAAACTAAACTACTACTCGAATAATTCACATGCATTTTTTTGAAATCTTCACTTATAGTATCAAGTAAAATATTTAACTTTTCTTCTTTTATAGCTGGGTAAAAGAAATTCGTACATATTAACTGTGAAACTTTAAAATCTGTCACATGATTGTGTACAGCTCTATAGTTATAATATGGTGAATTTAAAAACTCCTTAGTATAACTTCCCATAAGATTAAAAATTTTCTCATCTTCATCATAAGTTGCTTCTTTTATTCCTGTTATATTATAAAACTCTGTTGTTTCTTTTAAAGCTCTTTCACTACTCATATACACTCCTCATTTCTATTTTTTTAATTCTTAGTTATTATATTATATGCTAATTATTATTAGCTTTAATCATTTTCATTATTCTTTTTTTTAAAAAAAGAGCAATCTAAAAATAGATTGCCCTTTCATTAAAATCACTATATAATTTTTCATTTTCATACACTTCATATGAACCTTTAAAATATCCATATTCAGTAAAAAGAATAATATCTAAAACTCTTATATAATACTTATCAGTTAAAAATTCTAACACAAAATTATTATAAGATTTTTCATAACCTTTTATATGTAACGCTCCCTCTAAATATCCTATTTTATCAGTTATTATATCGTTCATAGTTTCATTTAAAAGCACACTATAACAACGTCTTTCTAGCTTGTTTTTCATAGATTTCAAAGCACTTAAATCTAATACTATATCAAGCTTTCTAACTAATATTTTTTCTAAACAATTTGGGCATTTCTCTTTAATTGTAGCATAATCATTTTTATTAAAAACTTTCATATTATCTCTTGATATTACTAAATTTTTAAAATCATATCCACATTTACAAGTTCCACTTAGATTTTCTTCTTCATCAAAGTAAATCACTTTAATATCATTCATTCTATTTTTACTCCTAACGCATCATTTTCTTTTTTAAGCAATTTTAATAAATTTATCCCCTATGTCTTTTTCATAGGGGACTTCTAATTTAAGATTCAATAGTCATAGTGAATCTTATTACACCATTTTCTGAAATCATTTTATAATTTATGTTACTATGCTTATCTATTATATTTTTTACAATATAAAGCCCAAGACCACTACCACCAGTTTTTCTATTTCTAGATTTCTCTAATCTATAAAATGGTGTGAATATTTTTTCAATATCTTCATTACTTACATTTTCACTTTTGTTTACAACCTCAAAATTTACTTTTTCACCATTAGTTAACGAAATTTCTATTTCACTAGAATCCTCACAATACTTTATAGCATTTCCAATTATATTATCAATCACCTTTTTTATAAGCTTATAATCTGCATAAATAAAAGTGTTTTCATCTATATTTTCTTTTATTGTAAGTTCTCTTTCTTTTAGATAAAAGCTTCCTTTAACGATAGAGTCTTTAACTATTTTTGATAAATTAAGCTTTTCCATATCTACTTTAAAAGCTTCACTTTCATATTTATTAAGCTCTAATATTTCCCCAACAAGACCTTTCATTTCTTGTATAACATCATAACTTTTTTTAAGATATTTATCTCTATCCTTAAAAGCTCCTATATTATACATCATTCCCTCAAGCTGTCCACTAACTATTGTTATAGGTGATTTAAGTTCATGTGATATAGTTCCTATAAATTCTCGTCTTTTTTTCTCCTCTAGTCTCTCTTTTTCTATATCACTTAAAAGTTTTTTATTAGTTTCTTCTAACGCTTTTATATTACCTTCTAAGCTTTTACTCATTTCATTTAAACTTAATGCAAGTTCTGCTAATTCATCATCACCATCAATTTCAAGTTTTTTAGAAAAATCAAGTTTTGCCATTGCTTTAGCTATATCATTAATTTTCAATAATGGTTTTGTTACTGCTTTTGAATAAAGATATGCACTAACAAGAGAGATAATTATCGTAATAGATATAATTATAGGTAAAAATATATTCATAACTCTAGTTATTTGTAATATAGGTTCTATTGGTATTCTTACTTCTAAAACCATATTTTTTTGTAGTGGTTTAGAATAGAAGTTTATACTTGTCACAACACCTTGACTATCAAATTTTTGTTCTATTTCTAACTCTTGTGGTTTTGTAAAATTATCTTCATTAAAACTTTCCAAAAATCTACTACTTATATATACAATATTATCATCACTTTTAACTAGTAAATCAACATTATTATTATAAGAAAATCTATTAAGTCGCATATAAAGCTGTGTCATGTTAGGATTATTTTCACATTCTTGTACAATCTCATTCATTCCACTTTTAACAGCTTCTTTTTTATAAAGTAAATATGCCTTAGGAAGTAATGCATATAAAGCCGTATAAATAATTACTGTACTTATAACTACTAAAATTAACGATGTAAAAAATAGTTTATTACTTACGCCAAGTTTATTCCATATTCTTTTCAAGAACATATCCAACACCTTTTACTGTCTTAATATAATTTTTAACTATTTTTTTTCTTATATTTTTTATATGAGCATCAATTACCCTCATATCTCCAAAATATTCATAACCCCAAACATTATCCATAAGATTTTCTCTTGTTACAACTCTTGGATAAGCCTCCATTAAATTTTTAAGTATATTGAATTCCTTTAGCGTAAACTCTATTTCTTCATCATTTAAATAAACTTTATAACTTTCTTTATCTATCTTTAAATCTTCAAATGATAGCATTTCATTCTCTGATTTTTCATCTTCTTGTTTTTTACTTGCACCTCTTCTTAAGACTGCCTCTACTCGTCTTATTAATATATTAAATGAAAATGGTTTTGTTATAAAATCATCACATTCAAGCTCAAATGCTTTAACTTCATCCTGTTCTTCACTAAGTGCTGTTAAAAATATTATCGCTGCATCAGTTTTTGATTTTGCCATTTTACATAAAGAATAACCATCCATATTAGGCATCATAACATCCATTATTATAAGATCATATTTATTATTTTTTATTTTCTCATATCCTTGCACACCATCATCAGCTGTATCTACTTCGTATTCCTGTGCCATTAAAAATTCTTTTATGAGTTCTTGTATTTGTAAATCATCTTCTACAACTAGTATTTTTTCCATAAGTTTCTCCTCTTTTTATCTAATAGTATCCTTTTGAAATTCCTATTTTACTTTATCATTTATTTCTCAGTTTTTCTATAAAAAAAAGACCACTCACGCAGCCTCTTTTTTATTTAGATTAATTTTAGATTTTACATTTTACATTTTACAAATTAGGATTTCACAATATAATTAAATACTAATACTCTATAACTAACTCTACTTACTTGTAAACTTAACTTATATCATTATTGTTCTTGCCTACATCTATTATATTAAAGCCCTAACCTATAATAACAATGAACCTAATATGAATTCTATGTGAAATTATAATTTAAATAAATCACACTTATCTTCTCATTTATTTCTATTGTGCATTAACACTTGGATTACTTCCATATACTATGCTACTCATATTTATGCTATCACTAAATCCGACTCTATTTACATTTCTTGTAGCTGTAAGATTCATATATTCTTTTCCATTTATATTAACATCATATGTTACAACCTCTGGTCCTCCAACTGAACCTGTAGCTTGTGCAATATATAAATCTACATTTCCATCGCTACTATACTTTTGTTTTAACTCACTTTCAAAATTTTGAAGAACACCTGATTGAGTTGCTTCTTGTGAAACTTTTACAGTGAAACCATTTGGTATATTAGAACTATTTTGTGTTCCTTTGCTTCCTAACCCAACATAACTTGTTGTTGCCGTGTGATTTGGTGATGTTGTTGTTTTTGCTCCTTGCGATGGAACTAAAACATAAACTAATCCTATTATAACTCCTAGTCCTATAAGTCCTCTAACTACTAATTTTCCCATTTATGATACCTCTCTATTTAAATTAATTATTTCATTTTTACTATATAATAATTTTATTTAAATATTTATCACAAAACAACTAATATTAATTACTATTAATTTATAATAAAGAGACAAATATATTAAATTAGTAATCTAAACTATATAATTTTTTCTACTTCATGTTCATGTATCATATATAAACTTTTTTCAACAATTGAATATCTATTAGGATTAAAAATCACATAATTAGTCCCAAGTAAATCTAATGAACTTTTATACATAAAACCATCAAAATCTCTATTTTTAATATATTCAGCTATAAATTGAAGAGGCAGATATTCTAATCTCTCATGTTCATCTATTCTCTTTGTAAAATCTCTATTTATTAGATAGACCAAATTTGCAACCTTCTTATCATGTATAAAACTTTCATCTATGCTACTACTTTTAATTTCTTGAGATGATAAGTCAAAAAAGCTATATATTCCGCCAATTTCTATCTTGGCTATAGTAACTAAATCTCCTATTCTAGCTCTAGTTTCCTTCATAGCAGTTTCTTCTCTATCAGAAAGATATAAATATGGTATTCCCATAGGATTACACCTTCCCATTGAATACATTCCGACCGGTGGACTTTTCATAGCAGAATCATCTACATTTATATAATTTCCTATTCTTGCTCTATATAAAATAAATTTTTTTCCACTCGTATGAAAACTTGAAATATCTAAAGCTTCTTCCTTATCTAAAAGCTCAACAATATCTCTTCCACTAAAAAATCTATTTTTTTCTTTTATTTCTAGCTTAAATTCTTCCCATATTCTTTTAGCTTTTTTATATGACTTACTACTTTTTTCTATTCTAAAATGTCTTTTCATTTGTACATATCACCTTATTTCTCTATATTATATTATATTTAAAATTCTATAATATATTTACATATCACCAACTAATTATTTCTACTATCTTTTGTTTTTATCATTCTTTTCATTTTACTCTATAATTTTTTTTAATAAAACTAATACTTCTATCATA
>JBOFRC010000353.1:0-1949 GCA_051650825.1 Sarcina sp.
TCCTTTAGGTCTAGTAAGAAGTATTAAATGTTTTCATTTCCATCTTCAACAGCTTTTGAAATAGGAATAGGATCACATAACCCTCCATCAAAATATTTATGTCCATCAACTTCAATTGCTGGAAACATAATTGGAATTGCACATGTTGCTCTAAGTTTCGTACATTTATCATCAAGGTCTGTACCATCTAAATATTCTTCCTCTCCAGTATCCGCATTTGTAACTCCAATTAAAAATCTCCCCTTATATTTAGAAAAAGTTTCTTTATCAAATAAATCTAATCTATTAGGAAGTTCATCAAAAATAAAATCTAAGCCAAACATACTTTTACATTTTAAAAAATTTCTAAAACTTAAATATCTTTTATCATTCCTATATTTTTCAAGTATATTCATATTTCTTCTTTTTTGCTTTGATACATACGATATACAATGAGTAATTCCTGCAGATACTCCTATGCAATAAGGAAACATAATATCATTATCTAATAAAGCATCCATTATTCCAGCACTAAAAATTGGTCTAAAAGTCCCACCTTCTAAAATCAAACTAGGCATATTATCACCTTCTACATCTAAAAATTTGCCTAACACTAATTTTTATCATCTTCATGAAAAGACCTTTTTATTATACCACCATTCTTAATTTTCTAACTTAAAATATATATTAATCCTCTTATCAATATACTAAAAAAAAGACAAGTAGCCTTTTTCTTTTAAGCTCTCGTCTTATATAATACTTATTCTACAACAACCTTAAGCATTCCATCTTTACCTAAATCCTGCTTAAATATTAAAGGATTTACAATATTTCCATCCTCTATATCCTTAAGTAATTTTTTAAAATCAAAATCACTAAAACTAAAACCACTATCGTTTATTTGCTTCATTTCTGATTGAGGTATAAATGAAGAAATGCTTCCAAACATACTAATAACAGTTAAAGGTAATGCAAAATTAAAATGAATATTATTTTTATCATTCTCAAACATAACTCTTAATGTTTTGTACTCTTTTTTCTTCTCTATATAAACTTCTTTTCTTTTTTCTAATTTTAATTCTTCCTCTATTTCTACAATTTCAGCCTCTACCACTTCAAATTCTTTTTTATTCACGCCATTTTCTTTACTTTTCATAAGCTCCCCTCCAAATTAATCTTTATTTATATTATATTACTTTTATCTCATTCTTGATATTTTTTAATTAATTATATTAATCTATTTATTAAATATTAAACCTTTTTTGCACTTAATCATCTGTATTTAATTATTATTTTTCTAAAAAAATACTATTTTTATCTACTCAAAATATATAAAACTTCCTAAAATATATAAGTTACTATACATCTGTATTATTAAATAACCTAAATCATAAATATACAAATTTGATAGCACTTAAAAAATGCAGTTAAAATAGTTATATAAAGATATTTACTATATATTATTAATAAATATAAACTTAAACGGAACTTTATAAGGAGGTGCTTTCTATAAATAAAGGAAATTTAAAAGCTATAGCACTCGTAACTTCTATTCCCGGTATTATGGTCCTTTTTGCAATATTTATGTGTTTTAGATTTTATAGTCATCAAACTTTTACTTGTTATATTAAAGACAACTCTATTTTATTAGAATATTCTCAAGCAGCTTCTAGTTCTAATATTATAACAATTCCTATTTCTAATATAGAAAAAATAGAGTATTTAGATACATTAGATATCTCTACAAATAATAATTTAATACAAACAAATAAAATATTAAATCAAAACATTAAAATTAATAAACTAGGTGCTGTTCTTGCTTTCGTTATGGATAAGAGTAAAAATACTATTTATATAAAAACATCTAATAAATCTTATATCATAGGATTTGAAAATAATCAGCAAACTAAAGAAGTCTATAAGCAAATAGAACTTAAAAAATAATTATAACCCCAACTTAATTCCATTTA
>JBOFRC010000354.1:0-14324 GCA_051650825.1 Sarcina sp.
AAGAGGAGGTCATTAAACTGAATATTTCAGAATCTAATGATAAAAATAGAATTAAAATTGTTATCGCTTTAATGTTAACAATGTTTTTAGCTGCGTTTGAAGGAACCGTTGTAAGTACTGCTATGCCAACAATAGCACGTGACTTAAATGGATACAAATTAATAAGTTGGGTTTTCTCTGCTTATCTTTTAACATCAGCTATTTCAACACCTATATATGGTAAATTATCTGACTTACTTGGGAGAAAAAAAGTTTTAATAACCGGTATTATTATATTCTTAGTTGGTACTGTTCTTAGTGGAATCTCTCAAACTATGTTAGAACTTATAGTTTCAAGAGCACTACAAGGTTTAGGTGCTGGTTCAATAATCACCCTTACCTATACTATAATTGGGGATCTTTATGATATTTCAGGTAGAGCAAAAATTCAAGGTTTGCTAAGTACAATCTGGGGTGTAGCAAGTATACTTGGACCATTTATTGGAGGTGCTATACTTCTTAAACTTTCTTGGCACTGGATATTCTTTGTTAACATTCCATTTGGGATTATAGGAATATTTATGATAAGTCGTTACTTCCATGAAAAAGTGCATACTCATAAAATTACTATAGACTATTTTGGAACACTATTTCTTAATATCTCAATAGTTGCATTATTATTTGCCGCACTTGAGAGCAATGATAAGTTGTATTTAGTTTCTTGTATAATTATTGCCATAATTTCATTAATTATTTTTATAATAATTGAGAAAAAAGTAGCAGAGCCTATAATACCATTCACTATATTTAGTAAATCTAATATTTATGCTAATTTAGTTGGTTTTTTAACAGCTGCTATAATAATAACTATACAATCTTATATGCCACTATATACACAAAACGTACTTGGATTTAGTCCTATAATTTCCGGACTATTTTTAGCACCTATATCTATTTCTTGGTTTACAAGCTCATTTATTTTAGCTAAACTTTTAAGAAAAATAGATGCTAAATTCATCATTATAGCTTCTTCTGTCTTTATGATAATAGCTATGGGGATAATTAGTGTACTTAGTGTTAATTCACCTATGTATCTAACTGTTTGCTTATTATTATTAGCACTATTCATAATAGGATTTGGTTTTGGTGGAATAATGAATTCAACTATAATCATTTCTCAAATAGCTGTTGATACTAAAGAAATAGGAGTTTCAACTTCTACTATGAATCTTATTAGAACAATAGGTCAGACTCTTGGTGTTAGTATATTAGGCTCTATATTAAATATAGGAATTAGAAATCATTTTGAAAACTTAGGAATGAATCATATTACATCAGATGTATTAGGAAGTGCTAATAATGGTCTTACACATACACAGACTATACTAGGATTTAATTCTGGATTGCATCTAGTATTTATTAGTTTATTATTTGTTGCTATAATAAATATATTAATAGCAATATTTTCACCAATGATAAAAAATAAACATTAAATAACTAAGGAGATTTTATTATGGGGAAAGGAAAAAAAATAGGTTTTAGTTTAATAATAGCTATAATTTTAATTATTATAGCACTTGTTGGTACTTATTTTATCTCATTTAGACCTACGATAACAACTACTCCAATTTCTCAAACATTAAATATTAATAAATTTAAATTGTTAAAAGAAATTCTTCCTGATAATATCGAATTAAACTCAAGTGGTATTAGTGCTACATCAAACATAAGGCTTACATCTAGTGATTTAACTAATCTTACAGCTTATGCACTTAGTGTCAGCCCTACAATTGAAAAATATGTTAAGGGAGTACAAATAGGATTTGAAAACAATAAAATAATTTTATATACTACTGTACAATACTTAGGTATTCCTGTACAAGCTAAAATCATCTTGATTCCATCATCTAAAGATGGATCTGGAATCTTACATTATGAATCTGGCAGTATTGGATTTTTGAGTTTACCACAAAACTATATATTTAACGAGCTTAGTACTGCTCTTAGTACTAATGATTATATTCAAATCGACCCTATAACTAAAGATATTATCATTAATTTTAAAACATTAAAGCAGCTTAAAATTAATAGTTTTAAAATAGAAAATGACTCAATAGATTTAACTTTCAATGGTAGATTGAATTTTTAAAAATTGTTTGTAAAAATTATATAAATATTTTGAAGACCTCCCTTTATAATAGACAGTTAAAATAATTAAACTGTTTATATAAAGGGAGTATTTTTATTCAAGCTTTAACTTTGAGAATCTATTATCAATAATAATTAAAATTTTAAAAAAGCTAATAAGTAAATTTAAATAATTCCTATTTACTTATAAATTACTATAACTTTTCTTTTATATGGATTTTTTAATTTTTCACTTAAAGGCATGGCCTTTTGCTCTGCTTTTTCAACTTCTTTAGCTGAAAAAATTTTCATTGCCAATCCAGTTTCCTTGATTAACTCATCTATTTTCCTTGCATTCTCATCATGCATCATTGGAAGTTTAGCAATTAATTCTTTATCATAACTTCCACTATGCTTAAATGGATTTTTAAATTGTGTAAGCATAGTCAAACTCTTACCTAAAAAAATTTTAAATTTATTTATTTTGCTATCATAAAACCAATCTCCATCTATTATCACTACTTTTCCACCTTTTTTAGTAACCCTAATCCATTCATTTATTGCTTTTTTCGGATTTGGTAACGTCCATAAAAGATGTCTATTTATTACAACATCAAAACTATTATCCTTTTCTTTTATTTCCTCTGCATCCCCTATCTCGAACTTAACATTTGTAAGACTAGCTTCTTTAGCTTTCCTAATTGCTTCTTTTAACATACCTATTGATAAATCAATTCCCTTGCATGTATATCCTAATTCGCCTAATAATATAGATAAAAAGCCCGTTCCCGCACCTACATCTAATATTTTTGCCTTGTCTAGTCCAATAACATTGCTAAGTAACTTTTTCCACTCTTCTTTTTCTTCTAGGCTTTTAATTCCATGAGCATATGAATTATCATATTCACTAGCGCCTTCATTCCAAACCGTTGCAATTACTTTTTTTATACTTTTACTATCTATATCAAATCACTCCTAAATATTATTAATACCTCTAAAATATATGACCTTTTCAAATATTTATGCTAGACTCATTTTTCTATATCTACTATAAAACAAATTTATATAGCATTTATAAACGAAATAGTTTATGATTAATTAAGAAAATCTATAATTTAATAGGCTACAAAAGGAGTATTATAATGAAAGTTTATATAATTAATTATTATTTACAAGAAACAGCACAATCATGCGATTGCGGTCATGATCATGACCACGACCATTCACATGCACGTGATGATAGAAATATAGTAGGAGAAATTAAAGAACTTGGTCAATGGGCTAATCTAATGCCTGATTGCTATCTAATAAAAACTGAACAATCAGCTACACAAATAGCTGAAAAAATCAAAACAGTTTTAGAAGAAAAAGATATGATTTTTGTTACAGAAGTAACTAAAGAAAATTGTGCTTCATTTACACCAGGTGTAATTAACTGGATACAAAATTAATTATAAAAAATAAAAATACCAGTATATTCTTTGTTAAACATCTAATAAAGATTATACTGGTATTTCTCTTTTCTTAAGTTTTATTCATGAATATTTTTATTTATGACATCTTAAAACATATGCAGGAGGAATATTTAAATAAGTTTTTTCTGTAGAAATTTTATCAAAAAATCTATCAAACAACTTTTTCTTTACAAGAGAATATTGAAAAGTTATAAATTGTCCTCCATGCTCTAATACTTCATATGTCTTCGTTAGTATCCCATCTGACACTTCTTTTGGAAGAGATGCAAATGGCAACCCTGATACTATATAGTCAACTTTTTTAATATTATAAATTTTTAAAATTTTAGCAATATTTTCAGCACCTTCATTTAAGATAACAACATTTTTTTTATGTCCATATGCCTCTTTAAGCTTATTATAGAATGTCGTATTAATCTCTAATAAGATAACTAAAGTTTTATCATCAACTCTATCAATCAATCTTTGTGTAAAAGCCCCTGTTCCCGGTCCATATTCAACAATACAATTTGCATTATCAAAATCTATTTTATCTAACATTTTGTTAGCTAAAAATCTACTACTAGGTGCTACAGCTCCAACTTTTCTTGGATGTTTTATATATTCTAATATAAACAAATTATCAACTCCTTTATAATCTGGTTACTTACAAACATTTATAATTTCCATTATAAATCCTTAATATGAACATTTTGTGATAATTGCATATCAATTATGTAAACTAACATTTAAAATACAAGGAAATCATTTCTTTTAGAAACTTTTCATTATATATTTTTTTATTTTATTAATCATTATATGAGTAAATTTATATTTTTTTCATAAAAGAAGTATACTTTATACTTAAGCCTGTGCAAATTTTTTATTATAAATAAACATCAAAATAGCAGCCCCTATGATTAATGCATATCCAACAAAAGCTAATTCACTCGGTATAGTATTCCATATTAAAGCTCCTATTATAGTAACAAAAATAATATTACTATAACTAAAAACAGATATTTCTTTAGCTGGTGCATATTTGTATGCTGTTGTTAATGCAAATTGTGTTCCTGATGAAAATACCCCTGATAATAAAAGAACTAACAACTGACTTAGTGTTGGAACTTTAAAACTGTATATCATAAGTGGAATTGATAAAATAGCAGATGTAAATGCATAGAAAAACACTATAGTATTTGCTTTTTCTTTCTCTCTTAAAAATCTCAGTAAGGTTCCTACACCTCCACCTAAAATTCCAGATAAAATTGCTATTATTGATGTTACTAAAGCCATTTCCGTTGTTGGCTTTACCACTAAAACAACTCCTATAAATGCAATTGTCATTGCTATTATATGATGAGCTTTAAGCTTTTCTTTAAGAAAAACATAAGAAAAAATTAGAACAAAAAATGGACTTATTTTGGATAAAACAGTCGCATTAGCAAGTAACATATGATCTATAGCATAATAACCACACCACACAGCTAAAGTCCCACAAAAAGCCCTAAAAAACAAATACTTTCTATTTTCTTTCGCTCCAAAAAATGAACCTTTGTTTTTTATAATTATAAATAATGTGATAATTACAGTTACTAAATTTCTAAAAAAACTTTGTTCATAAAAGGGTATACTTCCTGCTAATTTTATAGTTGTAGATGCTAAAGCTGCTGTTAAAGATGATATAATCATCAATAAAATAGCTTTATTTTTATTTGTCACGCAAAGTTCCTCCTCAATTTCATTATCTTTAGTTTTTGATTTTGAACATTATCTATTTAATATAAAATTATTATCTTACATATAGTTCGAAGTTAAAACTCTTAAAAGTATACTCTAGAAAAAATAAAAAAACAAGTTTTAACTAACTCTAAAACTTGTTTTTCTCTATTTATATAAATATATAGTTTAATCATGCTATTTCACTAAATGAAAATATCTTTTGATATAAAAACACATGTATAATACTATATTAAACACCCTTAACATATTCTATAGTTTCTATTTTACCTGTTTGATCTAAAACACTTATATTAGCACTTAAAAGTGTTCCTTTTTCTTTAATATTAACATTGTTAATATTTATATCTAAGTCATCGCTACTATTTCCTGACTTTATTTCTTTATCATACTCAACATTAACAATCTTATTATTAACCTCATACTTATAATCTATTCCTGCAATAGTAAAAGGAGATGTATTTTCAATTTTTAATTTCATGACATCTTGTCCATTAACTTTTTCTAATTTTGTTTCAACAAACTTTAACTGATTGAGATTAAAATCCTTTTTTTCAGTTATGCATACGCTCCTGTTCATCGTTATTAATTTTCCCTGGGCTATCGCACCTATTGAAACACTAATTACACATAAAAATATTAATCCCTTAATTGTTCTTTTCATTTCTATCCCTCATTTTCTGCTTTAGTAATTCTAATAAAAACACTTATATTAGATACTAATATTATATAATACCCCTAAAATCCTAAAAAACCTTATTTTTTTAATATCCATTGAACATATTGTATACTTTTTATTAACATAACTTAGAATACAATTTTTTCTCCTAAGTAATTTCTAGATATATGGCTGTAATATTGAATTTCCAAAATAAAAAAATAAACTTCTAATATTACTTAGAAGTTTATTTTTATTATTATTTAATTTACTTAAATATCTTTTCAAATTCTTAAGTATCTTGAATATAAACAATACATCGCTAATATCTGTAATAATATTCTCTAAGGTATTGATTGTTACTTACTCAATTTTAGAATTAGAATGCTGATTCTAAAATTCCCATTATATCTTCATTTGTAGCTTTTCTAGGATTTGTTAATCCACAAACATCTTTTAAAGCATTTCTTGTTAATGTTTCAAAGTCTTCTTTCTTAGCTCCAAGTTCTCCAATTCCTGCTGGAATTCCAACTGTAGCTGAAAGATCTTTAATAGCTTTTATACAAGCTGCTGATCCATCTTGATCTGTCATTCCTTCTATATTAACGCCCATTAATTTAGCAACCTCTTTTAGTCTTCCTGCTGCAACTTTTGCATTAAACTCTTGTACATGAGGAAGTAATATTGCATTACAAACACCATGTGGTAAGTTATAGAATCCGCCTAATTGGTGAGCTATAGCATGTACATATCCTAAACTAGCATTGTTAAATGCCATACCTGCTAAATATTCTGCATAAGCCATTTTTTCTCTTGATTCTTCATCATGACCATCTTTAACAGCCTTAGCTAAATATTTAGCTATTAAAATTATAGCTTTTTCAGCACAAGCATCTGTTATTGGTGTTGCAGCTGTTGAAACATAAGCTTCTATAGCATGTGTTAATGCATCCATTCCTGTAGCAGCTGTTAAGCTTTTAGGCATATCAAGCATTAATAATGAGTCATTAACAGCAACTGTTGGTGTTAAATTTTTATCAACTAATGCCATTTTAACATGAGTTTCTTCATTTGTTATAATAGCAAATAATGTCATTTCTGAAGCTGTTCCTGCTGTTGTATTAACACAGATAAGAGGCATTATTGGTTTTTTAACCATATTAGCACCTTCATAATCTTCTATTTTTCCACCATTTGTTGCAAGAAGAGCTATTCCTTTAGAGCAGTCATGTGCTGATCCTCCACCAAGTGCAACTACAAAATCACAATTTTCGGCTTTTAACATTTTAAGCCCAGCATTTACTGATTGAACAGTTGGGTTAGGCATAACTCCATCATATATTACATAACTAACTCCTGTTTCATCTAAAACTTTAGTTAATTTATCAGCTATTCCAACTTCTCTTAATACCTTATCTGTTACAATCAATGCTTTTTTTAAATGTAAATCTTTGATTTCAACAGATAAATCATTAAGGCTTCCAGCTCCCATTAAACTGATTTTAGGCATGTAAAAATTATTTGACATAAAAATCCCTCCTCAATGCTAAGCTTTGGCTTAGCTAACAAAATCAGTATATTCCTAAGACCGAAAGATTTCAAATCAATAAATTTTTAAATTGTATATTTTTTAGTCTTAAAATTAAAATATCTTTCTAGTATTTAAGATTATATTGATATTTTTTTCACAATATCATGTGATATACTCTTTTTTTCAAAAAATTGATATATATTGAAATTTATTTTATTTAAGAAAATTTACTTAATAAATATTTTTAAATTATAATTTTTAACAACTAAAATTATGACCTAACTATTTTCATGTTATTATGTAACTTATAAGCAACTATAAAAAAAGAAGATATCTATTCTAAAATAGACATCTTCTTCAGCTAGCAATCTAATTACTATCTTCTGTTGTTTTGTGCTTTTCTAGCTCTTCTACAAGCTGGGCATCTAACTGGCTCGTTATCGAATCCTTTTTCTTTGTAGAATTCTTGCTCTCCTACTGTAAATACGAATTCTGAACCACAGTCTTTACATACGATTGTTTTATCTTGCATTGATATTCCTCCTAAAATTTAAAGATTCAAAATGGATACGATTAACCTCTAAAATTTAAGAAGGATATCTATCTATATGAAACTTTGAAATTTACTTATTTTATAGGTTTACACCTTACGCTAATTTTAACATTACTATTTGCAAATAGCAAACATTTTTTTGTTAAATTTTCGCTTTTATATTATTCTTTTTTTTGAGTATAAAATATATGTATTATACTACTCACTAAAATATGATACTATATTTTAATTAGCAGTAATTATTATTTGCTATATTCTATAAAAATATTCATAAAAATAAACAAATGCTCAAAAAAAATTAAATTAATTTATCATTTTTCAATAATTTATATAATGTAGGCTCTAAATCAAACTCTTCCATTAAATGCTCTACTTCTCTAAGAGATTTTTCTTTTTTTTCTTTAGCTACGTTAGTCTTTGATGCTCTTATTAAAATATTTTTAGGAGAATGTGCAATATCAATGAATTCTAGAAGTTGTGTTTTATATCCCATTACCTCTAATAAACTTCCTCTTACAGTATCTGTCATAAGTGCAGAAATTCTTTCTTTAACTATTCCGTACTTTGTAATGGCTGTAAATTTTTCTGTTTTTATTTGTTCATTAAACTCATGCTGGCAACAAGGAACAGAAAATATCATTTTAGTATTCCATTTAATTGCATTATATAAAGCATAATCTGTAGCTGTATCACATGCATGTAAAGTAATTACCATATCCACTTTATTATTATACTTAAATCCATTAATATCACCAAGTTCAAAGGTTAAATTATCATACTTATAATTTTTAGCTATTTCATTGCATTTTTTGATTACATCTTTTTTAAGGTCTAACCCTATTATTTTTACATCTATTTTTTTAATTTCAACAAAATAATAATATAAAACAAAAGTTAAATAAGACTTACCACATCCAAAATCTAAAATTGTTAATTCTTTATAATCTTTCTTTTTTACTTCATCATCTATTATTTCTATAAATCTATTTATTTGTTTATATTTATCATATTTTGAATTCACAACTTTACCATCTTTTGTAAATACCCCTAAATCTATGAGAGGCTCTATTATCATACCTTCTTTAAGAATATAATTTTTTTCTTTATTATGTGCCTTATTTGCTACATTAGTATTGTCATTTATTTTTTTCTTAAATAAAATTTTACCTTTTTTAGAAATTTTCATATCATAGTTTGTATTTTCGCTCCAAGCTGCTAACTGCTTATAATTATCTACTAAGAATTCTATAATTTTATCTTTTAAATCATCTGTTTTTATATTTTCATGGAACACTTGTTTATCTGTGTATTTTTGTATTTGATAAAAGTCTCCGTTTACACTATTTTTCAATTCTAAAATTATTTTATTATACTCAAACTCTTTATTAAGTTTATTGCTCAATACTACTTTTATTAACCTATCTTGTATCATTTGGTCTATTTTTATTATTGCTTCTTCCATATTTGCCACCTTCCTAGTAATTTCAAACTTATTATACTATAAGAAAGATTAGAAGCGTATATTTAATTCCTTTATTTTATTACTAATGAAACATAAATTTAGTTTAATAAAAAAATACTATATGAGAAACAAAATAAAATAACATTTTTGTAATCTTTATCTGTTATAATCTAGTATATTAATTTGGAATATTTTTAGATAGGAGGATTTATATGAAGTTCAAAATTCTTTTATTTGTTCTAGCTTTAGCTGTAGCTGCCTTTGCAGTAAAAATATTTCTAGACAATTCAAAAGAACCCGATATAAGAACAGAAAAGCCAAGTTCATTCAATAAACAATATACATTAGAAGATTTAAATAACCTAACACATACAGATAATTTTTTACATAGTGCTATAAAACACATATTCTTAGGTTCAATAAATTCTAAAGGTGAGGTAGAAGGCTACCACTATGACAATATTAAAAATACAAACAGTAATATTGTTCCTGGAACTAAACAACCTCCTAATGCTTATGGTGTTTATGAAGCTAAGGCAATTATTAATGGACAAAAGAAATCTGATAATGGTGGATATTCAACCTTCTTCCCTAATAGTATGTCTCCTCAAGCAGTTATAAACGCAATAAATACTGCCTATAATAATAGACATCATATTAGTGGAAGTATTTATATTGGTAAAGCATCGAATGGAATGGAGATTGAAATGTATTTAACAAATGATAATAAAATCATTTCAGCATTTCCTAAATACTAGTAGAAGATAGAATTTCACTTTTCTACACTATCAAATAAAAATAAACCAAGTATAACTATATCTCTAGTTACGCTTGGTTTAACTTTTAATACTTATTTTTAATTTAAACATTTAGTTATTTACCTTTTTTAAAGCTTGCTTTAGTTTATTTTCCATATCATGCGCAAGTTCTGTATCTAAATTTATATTATCTAAAATTTTATCTATTGATTCAACACCAAAACTATTAGTCTCATAATAACTTTCAATAGCTCTTTCCATATCATTCACAGACATTCCATTAGTACTATTTAAAATTTTATTATATGTTTTTTGTAACTTTAAAATTCTTTCCATATTATTACTCTCCTTACTTATTTATTTAATTTTTTCAAAAAGATAGTTTTAATTATATACTTATCATTTTTCAAATTAATAACGAAAGAGTTAATATTATGTAATAATTCCACTTCTAATCTATTTCATTGATATCTAAAATTTTTCTTTCTAGTGGCAATATTTTTCTCCACTGAACGTCTTCATTTTCTATCAATATTTCATATAGTTCTAAAGCTTCATTAAGTTTTTGCTTACTCATATCTACATTATTACTAAGAATAATATCTGCTCTAAGTCTTGTATCTACAAAATTTAAATTGTTTTTTAAATGTACATCCATTTTATCTTTTATACATTTACGTATTTCTATTTCAATATAAACATTTTTCTTTTTTGAATCTTCTAAAATTCCAACCTGATTTTTTGTAAGCTCCATTTTTCACTCCTTAATTTCACAAAATATTTATTATAACTATTATTATAGTCTTCCCTTTCTTTTTTGTAAACATTTGGAATCTACTTCTATAAAAAGAAATTTAAAGTTTTAAGTTCAATAATTTCCAATAGTATTTATCTAATTATTTCTAAGCTAATGTTGCAATGCCTATTATTCTCGTTTCTGATAATACTATTCAAGTATTTAACAATAATTGTTTAATTTATAGTACAGAAAAACAAATTAAAATATAAAAAAAGAATCTATAGAATACGCAATTAGAGGCAATTCTACAGGTTCTTTTTTCATATTTTTTATATTAAGTTTGAACTACACTATAGGTTTATAGATTTCTTAAAACCTCTACTTTATATCCATCAGGATCAGTTACAAAATAATATTTTGGTGGTTCACCTGGTAAACCTTTAAGGTTTGTAACTTCATATCCCATTTCTATATGCTTTTCTCTTAGTTCTTCTAAATTATCAACGCCTATAGCTATGTGACTAAAACCATTCCCTATAATATAAGGTTCTTCTGGATCATAATTATAAGTAAGCTCTACTTCATATCCACCTTTTTTATCTGATAAATATACTAAATCAAATTTATGTTCTGGGAATTCTTTTCTTCTAGTTTCAACAAGCCCTAAAGCATCTCTATAAAAAACTAATGATTTTTTAAGGTCCATAACCCTAATACATGTATGCAACATTTTTACTGCCATTTTAAAAACACCTCTTTTTTATTTTATTATAACAAACTTTTAAAATAAATTCTTATAAATAAAGCAACAAAAACTTTTATTATTAGCTTTACTTATAAAACTATATACAAGCTGTAATAAAACTCTAGCCTATTATATTTATAATGCAAAAACCCTACAAAATAGACTAATAAAAAAACATCTATTCTGTAGGATCAAATTCAATTTCAAATTAATTTTTAAAACTCAATTTCCTGAGTTTCTTTATCATCATGTACACATAAACATTCTAATTTATTTCTTAGTACAAACTCTCTAGTTTCACTTACCATTACGCTTATGGTATCTCCAGCCATTATAACTGTATCACCATCAGGAATTAAATGTTCCCATTCTCTTTCAACTGAAATGACTAATGCATGATCTATAAGTCTTACATCTTTAAGCTTTTTACCAACTATTGGTGCTCCCATTTCTACGATATAAGATACTATAATATCTGCACTACCACTTAATATTGGTGTTCCTTTTTGTGAGCTTAATCTCATTTTAAATAATGATTCATATACTGGCTCACATCTTAACAATTCAGCAGTTAAATATGAAACTGCACAAACAAGTGCTATTCCACCAAACTCTGTAAATGAACCACTCATTTCACAAACTAACATAAACCCAGTAATAGGTGCTCTAACTATTGATGAAAACATTGCTGCCATAGCAAACAATACGAAGTTTGTCATAAATATTGGATTTACTCCAAAAAATTTAACAACTATATCACCAAATATAATACCTACTAAAGAACCTAATGTTAAAAGAGGGAAAAGTATACCACCAGGTGTTCCTGCACCAAAACTTACCATTGAAAAGATAAATTTAGCTACAAGCAGAATAATTGCAACCTTTAAAATAAGACCTCCAACGAGAATTTTATTTATAAGACCTATTCCTCCACCTAAAACTTCTGGTATAAATATTCCGAAAAATATAGCGAACATAAAAGGTATTATCATTCTATACTTTATAGAAATATTTATCTTCTTAAATGTTTCCATTGTTTTAACAAGGACCTTATTATATACAACTCCAGCTACACCAACAATTATACCAAGCACTATAATATAAGGATAGTACTCAAGTTTAAGAGGGGCTAAAACATGTGTATCTAATATTGGCTTTTCTCCAAAGAAGAACCAAGTGACTATATCAGCTGAAATAGTAGAAGCTACTGCTGATACAAATAATGTAGGAGTAAATTTTCTGTGTACTTCTTCAAGTACAAATAAAACTCCGGCAAAAGGCGCGTTAAATGCTGCTGCAAGACCTGCACCAGCTCCACTTGATATTAAAAATCTCTTCTCTAATTTTAATCTTTTAGTTAGAGTACCAAATAAACTTGCTACTGTTGCACCAAGTTGAATAGATGGTCCTTCTATACCAAGTGATAAACCTGAACCAATTGCTAAAACTCCACCAACAAATTTATAGATAATTACTTTAATAGGATTAGGCTCCTTAAAATATCCTGTAAGTATACCTTCTATTTGAGGAATACCACTCCCGCTTATCATCGATTCATCTTGAACCATAGATCCCACAATAATCGCTACAATAACTAATACAGCAACGACTGCAATTATATACCACTTATGATAACTAATATACGCATATGTCTCATACGTATATTTCATAACATGATCAAGCGTCAATCTGTATAATGATATAATAAGCCCAGCTATTAATCCTACAATGATACTTTGTAAAACAATTCTAAGTTTTATTTCAGTTAAAATGTTATACATTTTAGAAATTTTATTGTCCATATCTATCTCCTTGTATGAATTAATATTCAGTTTTAGAATTTGTATCGTACAAGAAAACTTATACGACGCGTTACAGAATTAGTTATACTACTTTTTAAATGTACTATCAATATATTGTAAAATTTAATGTACTCTTTTAATTATAGAACTATTGAAATTTATACTTGTTATTTATTAAACTCTATTATAAGTAGTTTAAATTTTAATAAAATTATTTTTTTACTTTTAAATATTTCCTTTTTAACAAATTTTAAAAAGCACTTTAAAATACACTTATTTTAATAAGTAAACATTTACATAAATGCTTTGTTTTTACAAATAATTTTCTACTACAATTGGTGGTGATTACCTCTTTATAGTGACAAAAAATTTGACATAAGTAATAATTCAATAACAAATATTTATTTTCATAAAGGTTCTGATTATCTCCTGCCTTGTTATTCTAAAAGCATTCTAAGAAAAAATATATATTTTAATTTTTGAAATATATGATATATATATTTCATGAATAGAATACAACAAATTAGAGGAAGCTAAAAATGGTAAAAAATCATTTTAGAAAAAGCCAAAACTCTTATTACTGAAAACTTTGATATAATATAAATAAAATTATAACTTTATCTACTAACTCAACTTAAAGGATTCAAACGTCCTCTAAATTGTGTTTAATATTTTGTAGTTAAAGTATATTTATATACAAAGGAGAAATTAATAATGGAAAAAACTGCTGAATATTTTATAAAAAGTCTTGATATGATTGCACATCCTGAAGGAGG
>JBOFRC010000355.1:0-5210 GCA_051650825.1 Sarcina sp.
GTAAATTAGATAATTTAGTCAAGTCAGTTAATTATTTTATAAAAAACTATAAATTTTAGTTAACATATGGCATAATATAACAAAAAAGGAAAATAATATATTTTTAAAAGATTATAGAGGGGGATAAAATGATTTTAAAAAAAGTAATTGCATTAACATTAATAACAAGTAGTTTAACAGGAATAGGATTAAGTTTAAATGCTAACGCACAAACTGAAATTCCTAAGGATGGAATACAAACAGTAGAAACAGTAAGTAATCCAAAAATAGCAGGAGTTTTTAAAGTTACAGCTAAATCAGGAGCAAATATTAGATCAGGAGCAGGAACAAACTATAAAATAGTAGCAACTGCAAGATATGGAGCAGAGTTAGATTTTATGGGAGAAGATAGAAAAGGATCTGATGGTAAATGGTGGTATAAAGTTAAAGCTGAAAATAGTAATACAGTTGGCTGGATAAGTGAAACAACAGGGTGGTTAGGATAAAGAGATATATAAATAATTTTAAGAATAGTACCTATATATTAGGTACTATTTTATTTCGCTAAAATACCAGTAAGCGAAATTCTTGTTTATAAAAATTAAATAAATTACCGTATACGGCTATTTAAAGCACCTTTTTAGGTGCTTTTTTCACGTTCTAATTGAGAATTTAAACTATAAAAAAATAAATTTAATTGAGAATATGAAAAAAAGAGAAAATGTTTAAAAAATAGAAACGTAATATTTACCAATTGTCCAAAACTTTTTGGATGGAAAGTAGAATATTTACTATATAGACTAATTTAAATTAAATGGAGCAATCCAAAAATAAAATAAAAAATTAGGAGTTAAATTCAATATTTACAATTTGTTTACAAGAGTTTTTGCAAAAACTTCTGAAAAAACATCATATGTATATATATAAGGGTTTTTTGGTTTATTTAATTTTTAAAATTAAGTAAAGACAAATATTTATGTAGCAATAGCTAAAAATAATAAGAAATAATGTTTAATACTGGCTTAATAGTAATGGAGAATTAAACATTAATAGGAGGAATTAAAAATTAAAAAAATACTTTTATATTTATAAAAGTAAGAAAGAAGAATTAAAAAAAATTAAAAACTAAAATAAATTTTTGGGGGAAAGTTTATAAAAAAATAGTTTTAGAGTAAATTTTAATTTTAACTTAAAGACTTTACTTAACATAGAGAAAAAGGGAAAAAATAATAAGGAAAAAATTAAAATTTAAAAGAAAAAGTAATTTATTAAAAAAATTTAGTTTTAACTAAAAAGAAAAAGACCTAAAATTTTTTATTGCAGGAGCAGAGCGAGGGTGATAAAAAATTTTAAAAAAATCATAAAAATTTGCAGATAGGAGCGAAGCGAGTAGCTACAAATTTTTAAATTTATGCTTTAGCCATATAAGGCTAAATGCAGAGCGCTTAGCCTTATATGGCTAAAGCATATTTTGCTAAAAATTTATTTTTAGCAAAAAGAATTTGGTCTATTTTATAAAAATAGCAAATTTCTTTTTAGGTCTCATGGATTTACAATTATTACAAATTGTGTTGTGTTCTGTGATTGTACCGGATCAGCCTGAAGCCAGTAATACCAGCTCTTTGACAATTTTTTAAATCTAATTTGTCTTGTCTGCATTAACGGAGTTAATGCAGTATTAATGATGCGACAAAGCAATAATAAATACTATATTACTAATAAAATTGAAAAATATAAGGTGCGAAGCACCCGAAAAAATTGAGGAGGAAAACATATGGCAAGGGTAAAAAGTAGGTCGATAAAACAGCAGTTATATTACACAATTAATCAAAATTTTAAGGAAGGAATGGACAAGCACAGTTTAAAAAAAGATAAAAAAATGGACGGAACTAGAATTTTTTCTTACGCAGACAGAAAAAATCTTGTGGACTTTACAGCCAATTTTGCAAATTGGATGGCAATAACACATAAAGAAATTAGAAAAGCCAAGGATATAAATTCTGCATGCGTCCAAGAATTTTTAGATTTTAAAGGCAAAACTTGTAGCAAAAATACAATAGAGCAGTATATGTCTAAGGCAAATAAAATGCAAAGGCTTATTAATAAAACGTATAACTTAAATAATAAATTGGATATTAGATTGCCGGAAAAAATAAAACACAAGCAAAAAATACGGGATAAGCAGATGGAGATAAAAGACTGGGAAAGTTTAAAAAAGATTGTAAATCCTAATACAAATAAAGCGTTGGATATAGCCAGATACTTCGGTTTACGGGTTAGTGCAGTTGTAAAACTAGAGAAAAGAGATATAAATTTAAAAGAAGGATATGTAAAAGTTGTAGATAGTAAAGGTAAAAAGACTAGAAAAGTAGATATCATAACAGATAGACAAAGAGAAGTAGCTAAAAGGCTATTTAATAGTGTAACTGGTGCAACACAGAGGATAGTTCCTATACAGGCAGGTTCGGTTAATAGAGAAATTAATAGAAAAATGCAAGAACTAGGAATAAAAAAAGACTACGAAAAGACAAGCACCCATGCAGTACGTAAATTATATGCCCAGGAGACCTTTAATAGGGTTAGAGAAGAAGGAATGACTGTTATGGAAGCTAGAGAATACACAAGCGATCAGCTAGGGCATACGGAGGAACGTGGGGATATAGATGAGGAACTTATGAAAACTTATATTAGAAGTTTAAGGTAGAAATAATAGTACATATGTGACGGAATATGATAGAATATATACAACAGAATAAAAAAATGTACGGATAACGCAAAAAGAGTTCTCAACCCGTCAAAATTGAAACTCTTTTTTAGAAACTATCTAAAGTCCATAGAGGACTTTTAAACTTTTTTAATTATATTATTATAATAACAAATAAGAGTTTAAAAGTAAATATAGGAATTTGGATAAGTTGCTAGTTCGTGGAAAGAGGAAAATATGGGCAACTTGGCCAAAAAAATTGAAAATGAAATTAAATCTTTAGGAGATTTAAAAGTTTTAAATCCTAGAAGATTAGAGGAAAGTATAAAATTTATAGATAAAATTCACAGAGATGATGATGGATTTATAACAGCAGCATTAAAAGATGAAACTGGTTTTAGCCAATGGCATTATAACTTAGAAAACTTGAGTGGAGCAGTAGAGCAGGTACACAGGCAAAAAACAGATAGTTATATTAGTATTAATAGTTTTTATATTCCAGTTAGAAATACCAATAATATAAGAAGAATTAATGCTCTTTACTTAGACATAGACAATCATAGTCGCATTATAACAGCGGAAATGGTACAAGCATTAATAAAGCATTTAAAAAAGTATTATTATAAGAAAAATATTCCAGAGCCAACAATAACAGTATTTACAGGTAGAGGAATTCAGCTTTTATTCTTATTAGAAGATTTACCTAAACAAGCATTAAAATATTGGCAGAACATTGAGAATGAATTAGCTAAAAGATTAAAGAAATTGAACTTTAATGGATTTGAGCTTGATGAAAGCTGTACAGATGTAACAAGAGTATTTAGATTACCAGGAACTATAAATACAAAATCTAAAGCATATGCAGAAATTATTGAAATCAATGATAATGTATATAGACTTGATGAATTAAAAAAAGAATACTTTAAATATGTGCCTAAGACAACTAGAAAGCGTAAAGCTAGGGTTTTAAATATAACGGCAGGTCAAAAAGGTCTTAATATTCATGAGTTGCATTGGAAGAGAAGAGAAGATATAGAAAGGTTACAGAATATTAGAAATGGTGAGTGTAATGGATATAGAGAGCTTATGTGCTTTCTATATAGATATTATGCATGTTTAGTTGAAAATAACGGTGATGAAGCTTTAGATAGAATGCTTAAGTTTAACCAAAAGTTTAGTGAACCACTACCACTTCATGAGGTTATAAAGGCTACTGAAAGTGCAGAAAAGGCTTATAAAGCCTACATAGAAAGTCTAAAGAATAATAAAGGTGATATAACAGTATTTGAAAATGGAGAGTTTAAATTAAAAGGATACAATTACACTAATGCTAGTTTAATAAAGCTTTTAAAAATAACAGAAGAAGAGCAAAAAGAGTTACTAATTCTAATAAGTGTAAAAGAGAAATATAGAAGAAATAACATTAGAAGAAACAATATTAGAAGAAATAATGATGGATTAACAGGAAGAGAACAACAGAAGCAAGATATTATAAAAGCTATTAAAACCCTTAAAGTACAAGGGGTTAAGCAAGTTGAAATTGCTAAGAAATTAAAGATAAATAAAGCAACTGTAAGTAAATATTTAAAGTTATAAAAAGTTGCCTGAAATGGCTCTACATATTAGTGTGTGTTCTTCCTTTAGGGAGAACACCTCCTATTATTAGCGATTACTTCTCTATTTTAGGGGGTTTTAGCTTATTTTTAAATTTCTAAAATTTCAGGATATTATAAAAATTTAAAATCTTATCTCATTCAATATTAATTTTATAGGCTACTTGGGGTTAGTGGGATATTTTTTGGCTTTTGGGTAGAGTAAAATATATGTAAGACAAAAAGGAATTATTGTAAGACATAGAGAATATAAGGGTTAAGAGAATCTTTAGGGGATAAAAAAATGGGTGTAGAAAATAAGAAAAATGATAGTCTTACAATACGGATAAAGCGTAAGACAAAAGAAGATTTAAAGGAATTGGCTAATAATAAAGGTCTTACAATTTCAGAATTAGTAAATTCACTTATCACAGAGCAGTTAGAAAGAGAAAATTTCAAAAATAGTTGTAAAGATCAGATAGAAAAAAGAAGTGGATCAATGGAAGAAAAGATTAAAAAATTAAAAGAAAAAATGAAATGGTAAAGTTAATAATTAAAATGAGGGGATGGTTTAATTATTAATCCAAGGAGTATCTATTAGTTGATAGGTACTCCTTTTTTTGAAAGAAAGTTTATCTAAATTTTCGTATTGATTAATAAATTTAAGATGTGGAGAATATTATAATTATTATTAAGTAAATAAGGAGATTGAGATGAAAAAATATATAATTATTGGAATAGTAGCTATAGGAACTTTATTACCTATGACGGGGTGTAATAATATACAAGCTCAAAATGCAAATAAAAAAGAAGCTATTTCAACGGATTCTAATAAGTTTGTTGAATCTAAAGATAGTATTGAGATAAATAAAAAAGAAATTATAGAAGAGTTAACATCTGATAAATATGAAGGCAGATTAGTTGGAAGTCAGGGG
>JBOFRC010000356.1:0-4684 GCA_051650825.1 Sarcina sp.
ATTGGCTTTGATGAAGTTGGAATTTATGTTAGTGAAGATGATGAACTTGTTTTTAGACTAATTAAAGAAGATAGTAAGTTTTTAGAAAAGTTAACTAAACCAGAATATAGATTAAGAGATACAGATGATTCACTAGAAAATTATGTAGAAGAATATGAAGATATAAGATATACAGGTAGATATAAAATAAATAAAGTTAGTCCTTATAGTGAAGTAGAGTTAATTTTAAACTCTAACTTTTCTAGTGAGAAAGATATAATAGAGAATTTCACCTTTAAAGTAACAAAAGATACTACAAAGGATTTTGCAAGTTTCACTACAGGGAAAGTAGATATAGTAACTAATCCACCTATTTCAGCATTAGATAGTGGAAAACTTAAAAATGAGGTTTATTATACTAGTGGAAATACATTGCAGTATTTAGTATTTAATACAAGTACAGAAGTTGGAAAATATCTTGATTTTAGAAAAGGCTTATATATTGATTTAGAACAAGCACTTATGGAAAGTTATCTTGTGAAAAATAATTTTGCTACTGTAAATATTAGAGCAATATCAGATGAAGAAATAGACGAAAGCTTTTTATATAGAGAAAAAGCTAGTGGGTATAATAAAAATTTACGAGATAACAATTTACAAATGGCAAAAAACTTTTTTAGTGGAGTAGCAATACCTGATAATTATGTATGTAATGTAATAGGGAGTAAAACTTATGAAAATCAAAAGTTTGTAGAGTTTTTAGAAACTGAATTTGAACTTTTAGGAATTAACCTGAAAGTGAATTTATTTGGTGATAAAGATGACTTATATGAACTTTTAGATAAAGGGAAATTTGATATTTTTATAGATAATATTAATTTAGATGATGAAAATATAAATAATAAAATAGGAAGTTTTAAGGATTTTTATGCAAATAGCGAATATTCAGTTTTAGCATTATATTTGCATAATAATTATTGGTGCAAATCAGCTAAATTAAAAAATTTATATATAGATGGTAATGGTAACTTAATATTAAAGAAAATAGAAATGAATAAATAATAAAGGGACTATTACTAGGTTTAGTAATAGTCCCTTTAATTAGTCGAGCTCTTCATACATGATTGTAGAAAGATTATTTGGTAAATTATCATTTAGTATAGTGACATCTAAAATATTTTCTATCTTAGTTGACTCTATATTAAGAGTTTCCGTTGTTTGATTTATAGACTTGTTAAGATCTTTATCATTATTAATTTTTTGAGAAAGTGTAGCTTTTGGATTTATCATTTCATTTAGTTCACTCTCTAAGTTTTCGATACTTCTAAATTCTCTATTCTTTTTAGAAGAATGTTTGTTTTTAGATGATGATATATTTGCTTTAGGAATAGGTGCTATAAATTTTATATAATCATCTTGGAATAAATCTAAAATAATGAAATCTAGAAATAAATTATTGAAACTCTCAAAATTAGTTTTAGATGTTGAATAACTAGATTTTTTCTTTGAATAGCTAGTTGATTTAAGATATATAGGAGCTAGGCAATTACTCTCAGGACTTGTAGTATCCGGAAGTGTAAACATTATATCGTCGAGCAAATCATTTGCCTTAGATGAAAAATGTTTATATCTTTCTACATTATCAAGAGACGGAGCTGATGGGTAGCTACTCAAAATTGAAGAATTAATTATACTTTGTTTAAAATAGTTACAAAGATAGTTTTCATCAAATTTTTCTTCAGGAACTTCTTTATTTAGAAGTAGTAAATCTACAATATAAAGAAGCAATTCTATATTATAGTATTTAATATCTTTTTTATCTCCAGATTTTATGAATGAAGATAGATCTTCATTAAAAAGAGTTTTGAAGAGTTTACAAATATCTATAAAACTCTCTTTGAAAGTTAAAATATTAGTGTTTTTGTATGCTAAATAAAGATTTAAGGCAGTTATGGTTGCTAAAGACATATCTTTTTCATCTATACCATAATCTAGATATTGAGAAAGTAAAAAGTCAGATAGATTTAAAAGTATGCTTTTACATTTTATGTTTTTAGATAAATCATACATTATATTGAAAGCATAACAAATATCTGAGCACTCATTGAGTGATTCATTGTAGACAAGTTCAAGTCTATTTTCAAACATATCTAATATTTCAAGTGCAAAATTTTTAAAGTCTTCACTTTCTTTTAAATCATCAGTTTGTTTTGAATAAGTATAATAAGCTACCATCATATATGCTTGATCTGCAAATGAAAAGTCACTAGAAATTTCTAGTAAATCAGGGTAGCTAGTATTTGATGATGATACATTTCGTTTATTAACAAAGAAACCATCAGTGTTTCTTAGATTTTCATAATAAAAGTCTAATTGTAATTTTGCTATTTTAGTATATATTTTAGATATACTATATAAGGAACTATCTATATTTTTAAAGTTTTTATAGTAGTTTGCAAGCTTTAAAGTTGAGAGTGTGAGTAAGGCATTTGATGATATTAATAAGTCTTTTTTGAATGTAGTTTCATCCCAAGTTTTATTGTGTTTTGACTGATATATGTTAGGTTTAGCTTTTTTATAAACAGCTAATATAGGATTAAGTTCTTTTGTTTTTGCATATTCGTCTTCAGAGAGAGCTTTTTTTAGAGTCTTCTGAGAAATTGGAACACCACATTTAGATTCTAGTAATATATGTTTTAATGATTCTCTTGTGAAAAATAATAATTGTGATTCAATTTCTTTAGTAGAAATTGAATTCATTCTAAAGAAAGAACCTATATATTTCAATATAGTCACCTCGTATAATAATTCATATATTAATAATATGAATTATAGAAGAAAATATTACCTGTTAATTTAGGCTAGGGCGATTCTAATAATTGCAAAAGATTATTTGAAAATAAGAAGTAAAAGACTTAATTTTGATAAATAATTATTTTATAATGATATAATAATAAATAACATAATTATTTTATTTTGCGATAAGGAGGAATAACGTGAAAGAATTTATAATAGCAAGTAATAATGCGCATAAAATAGAAGAAATAAAAAATATTTTAAAGGGATTTCCGTTTAAAATATTATCATTAAAAGAAAAAAATATTGATATTGATGTTGAGGAAGATGGAAAAACTTTTGAAGAAAATTCAAGAAAAAAAGCTGTGGAAATAGTAGATTATTTGAAAAATAGAGGGGAAGATAATTTTTTAGTAATGTCAGATGATTCTGGGCTAGAGGTAGATGTTTTAAATGGTGCACCAGGAATTTATTCTGCTAGATACGCAGGAAATCATGGAGATACTAAAGCTAATAATAAAAAATTATTAGATGAATTAGTAGGAATTGAAGAGGAAAAAAGAACAGCTAAATTTGTTTGCGTAATTACAGTTGTTAATTCGGAGAATAAAGAGTTGGTAATAAGAGGAGAAGTAAAAGGGATTATTACTGAAAGTTTATTTGGAGATACAGGATTTGGATATGATCCATTATTTTATATTGAAGAATATAATAAAACTTTTGCACAGATATCTAGTGAAGAGAAAAATAAAATAAGTCATAGAGGTAAGGCATTAGCTGAACTAAAAGCTAGAATACAAGAAATTATATAAGATAAGGATAGTGGAGTAAAATGGAGATTATAGTAGTAAGTGATACTCATAATAATTTTAAAGCTTTAAGAGAAATATTAGATGCTGCAAAATTTGGTGCAAAGCATATATTTCATTTAGGTGATAATATAGCAGATGCTAGATATTTAGAAGAACACTTTGATGGAAAAGTGCATATGGTTAAAGGTAACTGTGATTATCACGATGATGGAGAGTTAGAAAAAGTAGTTGAAATAGAAGGGAAAAAGTTTTTTTTAACCCATGGAGATAGATACGGAGTTAATTATGGACTTGATAAAATTTATTATAGAGGATTAGAACTAGGAGTAGATTGTATTTTATATGGTCATACTCATAGAAAAATTCATTTAAAAGAGAATGGAATTGATATGGTAAATCCAGGGAGTTTACCATTACCAAGAGATAATAGTAGCTCATATGCAAAGATTTATATAGGAAAAGATGGGGAATTAGATATTAGATTTATAGAGAAGTAAATCCAGATAAATTCATAGTTTTAGCAAGATTCCTATGTATATCTAAACTATCTAAATTAGTGCTTTTTATTAAAAATATAAATTTTTTTAAAAAAATATGAAAAAAGTTATTGACTCTTGTATTAGTATGGTGTAGAATAACTATTGTCGCCAAGAGATGAAGCGGCAAACCAAACATAACTTAAAAAGTTCTACAGCATACCGGGGTGTGGCGCAGATGGGAGCGCGCGTGCTTTGGGAGCATGAGGTCGCAGGTTCAAGCCCTGTCACCCCGACCAGTATGCGGGTATAGTTCATTGGTAGAACGTCAGCCTTCCAAGCTGAATAGGCGAGTTCGATTCTCGCTACCCGCTCCATAAACTTTTTAAGTTTTATATAAAATGTGTATCTTTAGCTCAGTTGGATAGAGCAACGCCCTTCTAAGGCGTGGGTCTGGGGTTCGAATCCCTAAAGGTACACCAATATCGGGGTGTGGCGCAGATGGGAGCGCGCGTGCTTTGGGAGCATGAGGTCGCAGGTTCAAGCCCTGTCACCCCGACCAGTTATGCGGGTATAGTTCATTGGTAGAACGTCAGCCTTCCAAGCTGAATAGGCGAGTTC
>JBOFRC010000357.1:0-16981 GCA_051650825.1 Sarcina sp.
TGAAGTTGAAAATGATAATTAGGAATACTTAATACTTAATTACTGGATTTCCGTTAATGATATGGTATTCATAAATTTTCTCTAATTTAAACAATTTTATTAGGATGACTTATATAATTATATTGAAGAGTAAGAATAATTAAAGGTTTAATAGGTTTTAATTGATTAAGTCAATTGATAAAAATTTAATGAAAAATAATAAAAAGGAGGGTGTTGTCAGTTCTATAAATATATTTTTACTTAAAATATAATAAATAAAAATCTAAAAAAATTTATAGATTTTTGGCAACGGACAAATTCTAGAGATGGAGTTAGAGGAAGTACATATAAAAAAATCAATTTATAATCTTATTTTGAAAAATACAATAGATGGTATAGTAGATGGTAAAACTGTAAGTGAAAATATACCAAGAGAGAATTCTGATATTAGTGTTGGAATTTTAAATACTGTTGTTATTAACGAAAGTAAGAGAGACATAAACACTAAAAAAGTTTTTAAGATTATTAGTGAATTTAATAAAAATGAAATTAGCATAGAAGAATTTGAAGAGAGGCTAATAAATGTTGATTTTAAAACTTTAAATATAATAGATACTCTTACTAAAATGTTTGATGAGGATAATTATAGTGAGAATATTTATGAGGCTTTTAAAATATTAATGTGCACAACAAATAATTTAGAAGTTTGTAAATTAGCTATTGAAATGACTGCTTTAACAGATAGATGTATAGAACTTTCAGATGAATATATGTTATTTGGTCAAGTAGATCATTTTTCAAATAGTATATCATTTATTTTTAGGGCTTGGATACAATTTGAAGAGTTTAAGGATGATATGTTTGAACTTTTAGATATAAGTTCTGATTGGCAAGCTATAGATTATGCAAGAAGTTTTATGAACATAGAAGAAATAATCGGTGATATTAGCAATCATAGAAAATTATTAATAGGAGCTCTTTCAAATAATAGTTTGAAAATGGAAATAGCCGTAGAACTAGCTATGACTTTAGATATTAAATATTTAATCAGCATAAGTAAGAATGATCGAGAATTATCTTTAGCTATAGATGATTTATTTACAAGTCTTTTATTAGAGCTTGATAGATATGGAGGTATTTTTGCGTTTGAAAATGCGAATGAGTACCTAGAAATGTATTTAGAATTTTTATTAGATACGGAGTTTATTGATATTAAATTTGTAGGATTTGATACTTTTAATGAATTTATTAATGATTTAGAAATACATTATAGCAATTATGTTGAGGGTGACTTTGATAGTATAATAAGAGAAGTAAAATCGAATGTGCAAAAATTTAATACTATAGAAAATTTTGATAAAGCTTTAGAATATGGAGAAGACAATTTATATCATTTAATTAGGTTTGCAAAGCACCATGATGTTAGTGATAGTGCTATTAAATATTTTGAAGATTTAGAAGAAGTTAATGAGCTAGATAAATCTATGCAACTTTTCCTTGAAAGCTTATTAGTGCTTAAAGGTAGTGAAACTGTCAAAGAAAATCTTTATAAAGAGTTATGTGAAATTTGTGAGAAACGAAAAGTAGAAAATAAGGAAATATCTAAAATAAATGTTTTTAATGATTATGAAGGAGAGCTTATTGTATCTAGAAAATCTTTTGTGAAAGAATTTTGGAGTAATGGTGGAAATAATTTATTAAAAGATTTATTGAATGATTATAATCCTAATTTAAGACTTATGTCTCTTGAAATTATTGATACTTTGAAACGAGAAGAGTTAGATAATGAAATGATAGCTAAAATTAAGGAAAGACTTGTAGATGCACCAAGTTACATAGTAATGAAAGCTGTTAGAATATGTGAAAAATTTGATATTGTAAAATAAGCAGAAAACATCCTATAGATATAATCTTGGGATGTTTTTGTATTTAAAGTATTTTTAAATTTATTAAAATTTTAAATATCAAACCATATTTAAAAAATTTAGTTATCTTTTAGGTATAGTAGTTCAAAAGACTTAATTTAATAAATACTTAATAATAAAAAAATTTTATTATAATATTTCATAGGTATAATTATAATATAAGAATTTCAAATTTATAAATTAAAGGGTATGAAGAAGTTTTTGTAGGGGGAATTTATGGAGAATAATAAGAGGAATTATAACATTAAGGATAAGGTAATTGCATTTAGTGGAGTTTTATTAACATTTATATTTATGATAAGTACTGTTAAATGGAAAGATATGATGCCTTTTGATGCTGGTAGGGCTATTATAACTGGCTTAATAGTAGGTGTACCAACAATAACTACTATGGTTGTGGGGACATTAATGTATAAAAATTTATATAAATTTAAAAATAAAATTTTGAGAACGATTTTACCTTTTGTAAGTGTTTTAGTTTCGTTTTGGTTAAGTTTAACAACAGTTTTATTTGCAATTGGTATATATGCAATTACATTAGAATAGATTTAAGAAACTATATGGTGAGAGTAATGATTAAAGCTCACCATATAGTTTTTTAGTATTACAAATAGATATTTTTAGTCATGTTTTACAAATGGACATAACAAACTGTACGTTTAAAGTAGGATTTAGGTAGAGTTTTGTTTTAGGAAAATTGGCATAAAATTTATTGTTAGAATAAGGGGAGTGGTAATAGGTGAAACAAGATTTTGATTTATTTTTAGAACATTTAGAGGATTTTGATAGTATACAAAAGTATTCATCAGCAGATATCTACAAGAGGAAAATAGCTTTTTTAGCTGCTATACAAAATGAAAAAATGAACGGTAAAGTAATTAATGATATATATGCAATAATAAAATCTAGAACTTTTATATTTTCAGCGTTAAGAAGTAAAGAAAATAAAAATCTTATAGCAAGTAGTGTCTACAGACAATTAGATAAAGAAAAAGCTATTGATAAAATAAATGAATTATATAAGCTAGTGAATAAGGAGTTGGGAACAACTGATTATTCTATGTTAGTAGCTATTATACTATTTAAAAATTTAGAAAAAATAAATTTAGAAGATATGATAGATGAGATTAAAAGAGTTTATCAATTTATGAATAAAGAATGTTCCTTTTCTCTTACAAAAACAGATTATATCTTAGTGTTATTAATAGTTGTAAATTTTAAAGATAATATAAGTGAAAAGATAAAAAATATAGAGGACTATTATATAAAGCTAAAAAAAGAAAAAATTAGTGATAATATTAATATAAAAAAATTATCATTTGTTTTAGCTTTATTTAGCAATAATATTGATAAAGAGATAAATAAAGTTCTTTTTTTAAGAAAAGAATTAAAGGCATCTAAAATTAGTGTTGATGGCGGAACGCTAGTTCTTTTAGGTGTGAGTGCTGGAGTGGATATACACTATAAAGATATATGTTATGAAATAGTAGAAATAGATAATGAACTAAAAGATTTTAGTATTGTTACAATTGATGAAAAATTTAGGTTACTTATGGCTAATGGATTTATGTTTAGAAAGAACGTAGAAGATAAAACTATAATATCTACTAAGTTAATAGATATTTTTAATTTCATTAGTTTAATATTTAATGAGGAAGATGCAATGGAAATTATAGATGTGGCTAATAATATAGTTTAATTAAAAGTGTAAAAAGCATCTAAGAATAGTTTTAGGAAAAATATTATATTTTTTCTAAATAAAAAATTGAAATATTTGTATATAGAAGATGCTAATATTTAAAATGCATATTTTATAAAAAAATTATATAAAAGAAAAAATTTTATTAAAATAAAAAATCTATATTCATTTTTATAAAAAAATCTAAGAGTTAATGATTTTTTTTATTTAAATTTAATAAAGTTGATGAATTTACAATTTTTGATTTTAAGAGTAATATTGCTTACTACTTAAGAGAAACATTTTAAAGGAGTTGATTTTTATGAAAAATTTAGATGGAAAAGTTGCTATTATAACAGCAGCTTCAAGAGGAATAGGATTTGAAGCTGCAAATATTTTAGCTAAAAATGGAGCTAAAGTATATGTTGCGGGAATAGAAGAAGAAGGTGCTGTAGAAAAAATAATAAGTGAAGGTGGACAAGCTGAATTTGTTTATTTTGATGCATATGATAAAAATTCATACTTTGAAATGATAGATTATGTACATAGTAAAGAAGGGAGACTTGATATTTTAGTCAATAACTTTGGTTCTACTAATGTAAAACTTGATAGAAATGTAGTAGATGGTGACACTGATGCTTTCTTCAAAATTTTAGAAACTAATATAGGTAGTGTTTATTTAACAGCTAAGAAAGCAATACCATATATGATTGAAAATGGTGGAGGATCTATAATAAACATTTCTAGTGTTGGTTCTGTTGTTCCAGATATATCTAGAACTGCTTATTGTGTATCTAAAGCAGCTATTAATTCTTTAACTCAAAATATAGCGCTTCAATATGCTAATAAAAATATTAGATGTAATGCAATTCTTCCAGGACTTATTGCTACAAAAGCAGCTTTAAATAATATGACTGATGAATTTAGAGAATCATTTATTAAACATGTACCTCTAGGAAGAATGGGACAAGCTGAAGATATAGCTAAAGCAGTTTTATATTATGCTAGTGATGATTCAAGTTATGTTACAGGAATGATTCATCAAGTATGTGGAGGGTTTGCTTTAGGGACTCCTCAATATGCAGAATATATGGAACTTATAGGAAAATAAAAATTAAAATTAATATATAAAAAAACTTCGGTATAGAAATATATCGAAGTTTTTTTATATAAATGCAAAGAATTTTTAATGTAAAAATTTTCCTCTTGAAGATAAAATAAGACTATAGAGTTTAGATTATTTAATTTTGTGGGAGGGATATTTAATGAAGATGAAAAAAATATTTGGTCTTCTTTTAGCAACAACTTTAGTGAGTGGGATGGCTATGGGATGTGGAGCTGATAATAAAGGAGCACAAGGTGGTTCAGATGGTACTGTAGCAGAAGAAACTTTAAAAGTTGGGGTATGTTTATATAAATTTGATGATACTTATATTTCAACAGTTAGACAAAGTTTACAAGAAATTGAGAAGGCTAATAATGGTAAAGTTAAATTTGAATTTGTAGATGGAAAAGGTGATCAGGCTGTACAAAATGACGCTATAGATACTCTTTTACAAAAAGATATGGATTTATTAATGGTTAACTTAGTTGATACAGGAGCAGGACAAGCAGTTGTTGATAAAATAGCAAAAGAGGATGTACCTGTAGTTTTATTTAATAGAGAACCAGCACCTGAGGTTGTAAAATCATATGATAAAGCTGTTTTTGTAGGTACTAATGCTAAAGAAGCTGGAGTATTACAAGGAAAGATTTTATCAAAAGTTTGGAAAGACAATCCTGAGTTAGATAAGAATGGAGATGGAATATTACAGTATGTAATGTTAAAAGGTGAGCCTGATAATCCAGAAGCTATAGCAAGAACAGAATATTCAGTAAAGACTATAGAGGAATCTGGAATAAAAACTGAAGAGTTAGCAAATCAGGTTTGTAACTGGGCTCAAGATTTAGCACAAAATGCAACAGAAGCTTGGTTATCTAGATATGGTGATGGAATAGAAGTAATTATTGCTAATAATGATGGAATGGCACAAGGGGCTATAGCAGCTCTTAATGCTCAAGATTTAAATAAAGGTGATGCAGCAAAGACTATACCAGTTGTTGGAGTTGATGCAACAGATGCAGCGAAAGATTTGATTTCAAAAGGATTTATGACAGGGTCAGTACTTCAAGATGCACCAGCAATGGCAGAAGCACTTTATAAATGTGGAATCAATTTAATAGAAGGAAAAACAGCTATAGATGGAACAACTTATAAGTTTGATGAAAGTGGTGTGTCAGTTCGTATCCCTTACCAAGAGTATGTAAAATAAGTTAATTATTTTTCAACCTCAAACTAAAGTGATTTGAGGTTGAAATTTTAATTTGAAAAAAACTACATATTAAATTATGTTTAAAATATTTTGTAAATATGAGGTGGGAGGGTATGACTAGTTTTAAATATTTATTAGAAATGAAAGGAATAACAAAGCAATTCCCAGGAGTAAAAGCTTTAGACGATGTTCAATTAAACGTAAGACCAGGAACAGTTCATGCATTAATGGGTGAAAATGGTGCGGGTAAATCTACTTTAATGAAGTGTCTTTTTGGTGTATATAGAGAAGATGCAGGAGAGATATTTATTGAGGGAAAACGTCAAAAATTTTCAAATCCTAAACAGGCTATGGAACATGGTGTGTCAATGGTTCATCAAGAGTTAAATCAGGTTTTACAGCGTGATGTGGTTGACAATATATGGCTTGGAAGATATAAGACAAAATTAGGATTTATAAATCAAAAAGAAATGTATGATGCAACTTTAAAAATTTTTAAGGACTTAGAAATAGATGTAGATCCAAAAATAAAAATGAAAGATTTGTCTGTTTCACAAAGGCAAATGGTTGAAATAGCTAAAGCTGTTTCATATAATACTAAATTATTAGTTTTAGATGAACCTACATCATCTCTAACACATGATGAGGTTGAGCAATTATTTAAAATAATTAATAGACTTAGAGATAATGGATGTGGAATTATATATATTTCACATAAAATGGAAGAAATTTTAAGAATATCAGATGACGTTACTATAATGAGAGATGGAAAATGGGTAGATACTATAGAAGCGAGACACTTAACAATAGATAAGATTATAAAGCTTATGGTTGGAAGAGATTTAACAGAAAGATTTCCACCTAAAACTAATGAGCCAGGAGAAGTTATATTAGAAGTAAAAAATTTAACAGGAATGTATCAACCATCAGTAATTGATGCTAATTTTGAACTTAAAAAAGGTGAAATACTTGGAGTTGCTGGGCTTGTAGCATCAAGAAGAACTGAACTTCTTGAAACTATATTTGGAATTGCAAAGAAATCTAGTGGTGAGATTAAGCTTCATGGGAAAGTAGTAAAAAATAAAGATTCAAGAACTGCTATAGCAAATGGATTTGCTCTTTTAACAGAAGAGAGAAGAGCTACAGGAATATTTGGAGGACTTGATATAAAGTTTAACACAATGATTGCAAATTTAGATAATTATAGCAATAAATTAGGTGTATTAGATGATAAACAAATGGTTGAAGACACTAAATGGGTTATTGATAGTATGAGGGTTAAAACACCTTCTCAAAAAACTCAGATTAAAACGTTATCAGGAGGAAATCAACAAAAAGTTATTATAGGAAGATGGCTTTTGACAAAGCCAGAAATATTATTACTAGATGAACCAACAAGAGGTATAGATGTTGGGGCTAAATATGAAATATATCAGTTAATTATAGATTTAGCTAACAAAGGAAAAGGAGTCATAGTTGTTTCATCAGAGATGCCAGAGCTACTTGGTATTTGTGATCGAATATTAGTAATGTCTAATGGCCATGTTGCTGGTATAGAAGAAACTAAAAACTTAGACCAAGAAAAAATAATGGGATTAGCAGCACAATTCATATAGGGGGGAATAAACATGGAAAGCGTTAAAAAAATAAACTTTAATAAAGAAACTTTGAAAAACTTTCTTTTAAATTATGCTTTATATATAGTTTTAGCCATGATGATTATATTTTTTGTTATAAAGGAACCAACATTTTTATCTTTTAGAAATTTAACAAATATATTAAGCCAAGCTTCAACGAGAGGGATTTTAGCATTAGGGATAGCAGGACTTATTGTTTTACAAGGAACAGATCTTTCAGCAGGAAGAATTTTAGGTCTTACAGCTATAGTTTCTGCTTCACTTTTACAATCAATGACTTATGCATCTAGAATGTATCCTGATTTACCACAATTACCATTAATAATTCCTTTCATAGTTGCAATAATTATAGGTGGAATTTTTGGATTTATTAATGGATTTGGAGTTGCAAAACTGAAAGTACATGCTTTTATTATAACTCTTGGAACTCAATTAATAGCGTATGGGATTTCTTGTTTATATATAGATAGACCACCGTTAGGAGCACAACCGGTTGCAAACCTTGATGAACGTTACCTTGAATTTGTAACAGGAAGTTTTCAAATAGGCGATTTTAAAATACCATATCTTATTTTTTATTTAGCAATAATATCAATTATCATGTGGTTTATTTGGAATAAAACAAAACTTGGTAAAAACATGTTTGCTATAGGTGGTAATTCAGAGGCTGCGGCAGTATCTGGTGTTAATATAGCTAAAAATATTATGATAATATTTGTGATTTCTGGAATGTTATATGGAGTTGCTGGTTTCTTAGAAGCTGCAAGAGCTGGTTCAACAACTACAGCTACTGGTTTTAACTATGAATTAGATGCTATTTCTGCCTGTGTTGTTGGTGGAGTTTCATTTACTGGTGGAGTTGGAACTATCCCTGGAGTTTTACTTGGAGCAATATTATTACAAGTTATAAATTATGGTCTTAATTTTATAGGGGTAAATGCTTACTGGCAATTTATTATAAGAGGTTTAATAATTATTGTTGCTGTATCTCTTGATGTAAGAAAATATTTAGCTAAAAAATAAAAGTTGATAGGAGATGTGTTTCATGGATGAAAAAGTTGAGATAAATGAAAATACTACAGAAAATCAACCTAAAAAAACTATTAGGGATTCAATATACAAAAATATAGATATATCTGTTGCAAGTATGGATAAATTCATAACAGCTATGATGATTTTACTAGTACTAGCTCTTGGGATTGCTATCTTTACAAGATAATGAAAAAAGCTATTACATTTGTAATAGCTTTTTATATTGTTATTTTATGTAATATATGAGATAATTTGTATTATATTTGTATAAAGGTGATGATTATGAGAAAGTATAAAGTTTTAATAGCTGATGATGAAGAAGAGATTAGGCTTGGGGTAATAAAAAAAATTAATTGGGAAGAACTTGGGTTTGAAGTAGTAGGATGTGCAGAAAATGGACAAGAAGCTTTGGCTAAATGTGAAATTTTAAAGCCAGATATTATTTTTACTGATATTAAAATGCCTTTTATGTCGGGATTAGAATTGAGTGAAAAATTAAAAGCTATAATGCCTTGGGTTAAAATTATTATTTTTTCTGGGTCTAATGATTTTGAGTTTACTAAAAAAGCTATAAATATAAATGTTTTTGATTATATTTTAAAACCAATAAATTCAAATGAATTGATAAGTATCTTAGAAAAACTAAGAGTTAATATTGATTTAGAGTACGAAAATAAAAAGAATTTAGAGCTCTTGTACTTAAGGTACAATGAAAGTTTACCTATTTTACGAGAAAAATTTTTAGCGCAAATTTTAGAAGGGTATAAGTCTAAAAATGATATTGTTGAATATGGTGAAACTATAGGTATAGAGTTTTCGTATAATTACTTAAGTACTGCAATTATAAATATAGATGACAATATAAACAATAGAATTCTTTTGAATATTAGTCTTCTTAAAACTATTGATGAGATGTTATTAGATTATTGTAACTTTAAATCGCTTATCCATTTAGGGAATATAGTAATTATAGTTGAGTTATATAAGGAGCAAGATATATTTAGATTTATTAAAGATATGCAAAATCTATGTATAATGGCAGAAAAATTTATTGAAGCAAGAGTATCTGCTGGAATTGGAAAAATAGTAAATAATCTTGAAAATATAAAATATTCATATAAGACAGCAAAAGATGCACTTCATTATAAGAGTATTTTAGGTTCAGGCAGTGCTATATATATAGAAGATGTTGAAAGTGATACTAGTGATTATTTAGATTTTACAGAGAGTGATGAAAGGCAACTTATAAATGCAATAAAGTTAAAATCAGATAAGGAGATTAAAGACGTTATAGATGAACTATTTAAAAAGGTAGAAAGTAGAGGTGGGATAAGTTATAAGCAATATAAAGTTTTTATAATAGAGCTTACTACAGTATATTTAAAATTAATAAAAATGCAAAATATTGATGTAGATGATACTCTTGCAATTTATAAAAATACAGAGGAATTTGAGTCTATTTTAGAAGCTAAAGAATGGTTTATCGATAAGGCTATTAATATAAATAATTCTATACAGAAAAAAAGAATAGCAGCAGCAACTCTTTTAGTAGAAGAAGCTAAGGAATATGTTTTAAAAAATTATCAGAACAACGAATTATCTGTTGATACTCTTTGTAATGCATTACACCTTAGTCCTGCATATTTTTCAACTATTTTTAAGAAGGAGGTTGGTATTAATTTCATATCATATTTGACAAGTCTTAGATTAGAAAAAGCTAAGGTTCTTTTAAAAACGACTGATTATAAAACTTATATAATAGCTGAAAAAGTAGGCTATATAGAAGCTAATTACTTTAGTTATGTTTTTAAAAAGGAAGTTGGTGTTTCACCATCAAAGTTTAGGAATATATGAGGAAGTTTATTATGCATACTTTTAGAGGAAAAAGTATACAGTTTATAGTTACAATTTCTTTTACAATAATTTCTATTTTAAGTATAACTATTTTAGGAAATTTTCTTTATTTTAAGGTAGCTAATTTAAATAAGAAAAATTTTATGAAAAATACAGAACTTATTTTAGATCAGGTAAATTTAAATTTAGACTATTATATTAAAAATATGATGAGTATATCAGATTCAATTTATTATAATATTATAAAAAATTCTGAATATGATGCTAAAGCTTTTTATGATAGCGCAAAGATAACACATAATATAAATAAAGATTTTTTAGTTAATATTAGCATTTTTTCAGAAGAGGGAAAACTTATAGATTCATATCCAAATAAGCAACTCAATTATAATATTGAAGTAGGAAAACAAGAATGGTTTACTTCAGCTGTAAAGAATCAAGAAAATTTACATTTTTCATTACCTAAGAAGCAAAATCTATTTAAAGATACTCTTGTTAATGAAATAATTTCACTTAGTAGAAGTATAGAGATTTATGATGAAAACGGACAAACTAAACAAGGAATTATGCTTCTAGATATGAACTATAGGGGCATAGAACAAATTTTTAATGATATAACAATAACAGAAAATAGCTATGTTTATTTAACTAACAATATTGGGAATATTATTTATTATCCTGATAAAATTCAAGATTTTACAGAAAATAATGCTATTTCATCTCAATATTCTGATGGAAGTATTTATGAAGAGTTTAATGGGATGAAAAGACTTATTACTCTTAAAACCGTTGGATATACGGCATGGAAAATAGTTTCTGTAATACCTACTAGTGATATAACAAATATGTATAGAGGAATTGGTGTGTTTTTTGTAATGCTGATGATTTTAATGATATTGATACTTATATTTGTGAATAAGCTAGTGTCTAAAAAGATTAGTGGTCCATTAATAAATTTAACTAATAAAGTAATTGAGTTTGAAAATGGAAATGAGGAAACTGATTTTGTTGTAGGGGGTTCTTATGAGGTAGAACATCTTGGAAATGCTTTGAATTTTATGGTAATGAAAATGAATAGATTAATTAGAAACATAATTATAGAGCAAGAAAGTAAACGTAAATTAGAACTTGATATTTTGCAAGCACAAATAAATCCACATTTTTTATATAATACTTTAGATTCTGTTATATGGATGGTTGAGTGTGAAAAGAATAAAGAAGCTATTGTTATGACAAGTGCACTTGCAAAGTTATTTAGAATAAGTTTAAACAAAGGGAAAAATTTACTTTTATTAAGTGATGAGATAAATCATATAGAAAGTTATTTAACGATACAAAAGATAAGATATAAGGACAGATTTGATGTAGAAATAAATATTGGAGAAGGACTAGAAAACCTTCAAACTTTAAAACTTATTATACAACCAATAATTGAAAATGCTATTTATCATGGAGTTGAGTCTCTATATGATGAGGGTGAAATAAAAATAGATGTTTTTCGGGATGACTTATTTTTATTTATAGTCATAAGTGATAATGGCATAGGAATAAAAGAAGAAAAACTTGAAACTATTTTGAAAAAGAAAAGAAATTTCAAATCAAATGGTTCAGGAGTTGGTTTAAGGAATGTTAATGAACGTATTAAATTATATTTTGGTGATGAATATGGATTGACTATTAAAAGTGAGTTAGATATTGGTACAGAGGTTACTATTACCTTACCGATTATTGAAGCTAAGGTAGAGAAAGTAGAATAGGAGTTTTTTTATGAGAAAAATTTTTTTAGTGTTAATATCATTTGCAGCCTCTATGTTACTTGGATGCTATAATTCAAATACTAATGAAAAAACAACTATAGGAATAAGTGTTTATGAGGGAAATGATGTTTTTATATCAGATATTATTGGTGAATTAGAAGATAAAGTATCTAATTTAGGGAATATAAAAATAGAAATAATATCTGCTGATAATAATCAATTTAAACAAAATGATGATATCGATTCTTTTATAAAAAGTGGTGTTGATATCTTATGTATAAATATAGTTGATAGGCGTTCAGCTTCTACACTTATAAATAAGGCTAAGAAAGCTAATATACCAATTGTATTTTTTAATAGGGAACCAGTTTATGAAGATATGATTTTGTGGGACAAAGCCTACTATATAGGAGCAGTGGCTAAAGAGTCAGCTATAATGCAAAGCGAGATAGTTTGTGATATATGGAATAGTAATAAGCAAAGTATAGATAAAAATAATGATGAAAAAATACAATATGTCGTGCTCGAAGGAGAATTAGGACATCAAGATTCTATAATAAGAAGTAAATATTGTATAAAGGAATTAGAAAATTTTAATATAGACTCTCAAAGGATTGCTAATGTAATTTGTAATTGGAGTTTTGATGAGGCATATAAAAATATGAATATTCTTTTAGGTAAAGAAGAAAATATAGAAGTTGTTTTTAGTAATAATGATGCTATGGCGCTTGGTGCTATTAAAGCATTTAAAGATTTAGAGATGGAAATTCCTATAATTGTAGGGGTTGACGGGATAAAAGAAGCTATTAAATCTATAGAAGAAAATGAACTTTATGGGACTATAATAAATAATTCTAAGGACCATGCAACAAGTATTTATAAGTTAATAACAAGAATTTTAAATAATGAAGTTTTAGTAGATGAAAAATATATTTGGATATCTCAAACTAAGGTTACTAGATAGTCTGGTTTGAAAAGGTAAGAGGGGGAATTTTATATGAAAGAAATTTTGTCTAAAATCAATGAAAAATTTAAAGACGTATTTAGCTATAGTTTTGAAAATAATTATTTTTCGCCAGGAAGAGTAAATCTCATAGGTGAACATACAGATTATAATGGGGGAAATGTTTTTCCGTGTGCAATAAATTTTGGAACTTATGGTGCTGTTAGAAAACGAGCGGATAGTAAAGTGAAAATGTACTCAATGAACTTTGAGGATATAGGAATTATAGAATTTGATATTAAAGATCTTGTATATGTTAAAAAGCATGACTGGGCTAATTATCCTAAGGGTGTTATGTGGGCGTTTAAAGAGGAAAAGCTGGTGATGGATGTAGGTTTTGATGTTTTGTTTTTTGGAAATATTCCAAATGGAGCAGGATTATCTTCATCAGCATCTTTAGAGGTTTTAACAGGAGTTATTCTTCGAGATTTATTCAATTTTGATGTAGATAATAAGCAAATAGCATTGTTATCACAAAAGGCTGAAAATAAATTTATTGGTGTTAACTGTGGAATTATGGATCAATATGCAGTTGCTATGGGAGAAAAAGATAAAGCGTTATTTTTAGATACAAATAGAGTTAAGCATGAACTTGTCGATTTTAATTTAGATGGAATCAAAATTGTTATAGCTAATACTAATAAAAGAAGAGGACTTGCTGATTCTAAATATAATGAAAGACGACAAGAGTGTGAAGAGGCTGTTAATGAATTAAAGGAAGTTGTGGATTTAATGACTCTTGGTGAGCTTAATGAAGATGAATTTAAAAGATATTCTAAGGTTATTAAATCAGATGTTAGAAGAAAAAGAGCAAAACATGCTGTCTATGAAAATAGAAGAACTATAAAGGCTGTATCTGTTCTAAAAAATAAAGATATTGAAGAGTTTGGAAAACTTATGAATGCTTCTCATAAATCTTTAAGAGAAGACTATGAGGTAACTGGTATAGAACTTGATACTTTAGTTGAAACAGCACAGAATACAAATGGTGTTCTTGGAGCAAGAATGACAGGTGCAGGTTTTGGGGGGTGTGCAATAGCTTTAGTTAAAGAAGAATATATTGATGAGTTTATTAGTAGTGTGGGTAAAAAATACAAAGATGTAATAGGATATGAGGCTACATTTTATATAGTTGAAGTTGGACAAGGAGCTAGAAAACTTTAGAATTAGGGGGAGAAGTTATGATAAATATTAATTTAGAAATTGCTAGACTTATAAAATATGGACTTGATAAAAAATTAATAGAAAAAGAGGATGTTGTATTTACACGAAATAAGATTATTTCTATTTTAGGAGTTGATACTTATAAAGGGAATGATGGTGAGGATTTAGCTTATGAAAATATTGAAGCAATTTTAGAAAATATGCTAGAGTGGGCAGTAGCAAGTAATGTTATAGAAAATACAATAACTGAAAGAGAACTGTTAGATAGTAATATAATGGGTGCATTAGTAAAAAGACCATCAGATATTATAAAAGATTTTTATAGATTATATGAAGATAGTTCTAGGCAGGCTACTGATTATTTTTATAAGTTTAGTGGTGATACTAATTATATAAGAAGGGAAAGGGTCAAAAAAGATTTAAAATGGACAACAGATACTGAGTTTGGAAAATTAGATATTACAATCAATATGTCTAAGCCAGAAAAAGATCCTATTGAAATAGAAAAAGCTTTAAAATTGCCACAAGGGGATTACCCTAAATGTGTACTTTGTAAGGAATGTGAGGGATATATAGGAAGGCTAAATTATCCTTCAAGGAGTAATCATAGACTTATTTCTGTGAGCCTTAATAATAGTGAATGGTTTTTACAGTATTCTCCTTATGTTTATTTTAATGAGCATTCTATTGTTTTAAAGAATGAACATGTACCAATGGTTATAAATAAAGATACTTTTATAGAACTACTTGAATTTGTAGATAGTTTTAAGCATTATTTTATAGGATCAAATGCTGATTTACCTATAGTTGGAGGCTCTATTTTAACACATGATCACTATCAATCAGGAAATTATGAATTTGCACTTAATCATGCTAAGGATATTCAGCATTATAAAATTAAAGGTTTTGAAGAAGTTAATGTATCAAGGATTAAATGGCCTCTTACAGTTATAAGAACAAGATGTGCTAATAGAATTAAGTTAGTAGAGCTTGCTCAAATAATTCTAAGCCATTGGAGAAATTATACAGATGAAGGTGTAGATATTTTTGCGAATACAAATGAAGAGGCACATAATACTATCACACCTATTGCAAGATTTAAAGATGGAATGTTTGAGTTAGATTTAGTGTTAAGAAATAATAAAAGAACTAGTGAACATCCTTTTGGAATATATCATCCGCATACAGAATTACATCATATAAAGAAAGAAAATATAGGGCTTATTGAAGTAATGGGGCTTGCAGTTTTACCAGCAAGATTAAATAAAGAAATAGAAATAATGAAGTTATATTTACTTGGTGATGAAAACAAGATAGGAGAATTAACTTCTCATGAACAGTGGATTAAAGAAATTGCAATAAAGAGAGATATAAACAAGGATAATGTAGATTTTATAATTAAGGAAGAAATAGGCTTTGTATTTTTAGAAGTGCTAAAGCATTGTGGTGTATTTAAATTAGATGATATTGGAAAATCAGCATTTGATAGATTTATGTCATCGCTTGTTTAAGGAGCATTAATCATGAAGAATATAAAAGTTCAAAAAATTTATGAAAAAGATGGGCAAGATATCAATGAATATATTATGAGTAATGATTATATGGAAATTAAAATTTTAAATTTTGGTGGAATAATAAGAGAAATTAATGTTGAAAATGAATTTGGAGTAAAAGAAAATGTAGTTTTAGCATATAAAAATATAGAAGATTATTTTGAAAATAAATCATATTATGGAGCAACAATAGGAAGAACCGCGGGGCGAATTGCTAAAGGAGAAATTAGAATTAATAATAAAAATCTTAAGCTTAACAGAAATTATGTAACGAGTCAGTGTCATGGAGGAAATGAAGGGTTTAATAAGAAGTTTTGGAATGTAAGTGCTATAGAGAGTAGCACAGAATCAAAGTTACATTTTTCTTATGTATCAGAAGATGGAGAAGAAAACTATACGGGGAGAATGGAAGTTGAGGTTGCTTTTACATTAAATAATGACAATGAATTGAAAATAGAGTATAAGGCAAAAGCTGATAAAGACACTCTTGCTAATATGACTAATCATTCATATTTTAATTTAAGTGGAAATTATAAATATAGTATTGAAAATCATGATTTATATATAAGTTCTGATAGTATACTTGAAATTGATAAAGATGGTATTGTTACGGGTAAAATAATAAATACAAAAAACTCTGCATTTGATTTTACAACTAAGAAAAAGATTGGTAAAGATATTGATGCAGATGAAAGTCAAATAAAACTTGGAGCAGGGTATGATCATCCTTTTAATTTGAATGGAGCAAGAAAAATAATTTTAGAAGATGCAGTTTCTAGAAGAGGTATGGAAGTTAGAACTAATAATAGTACAGTTGTTATATATACTATGAATTATCTAGATGGGAAGTTGGGGTTTTTAGGAAAAGAGCTTAGTAGAAGATATGGAGTTTGCATAGAGACTCAAAGTAAGCCTATAGGGTATGATGAAATATTTAAAGGAGAATCCTATTTAAGGGCTGGTGAAATATATGAGAAATCAACATCTTATAGGTTTTACCGAATATTAAAAGATTAAATTAGGGAATAAATTTCTTATTTAGATTTAATTTTAGAAATTATATTTTATAAAAAACAGTAATATAAAA
>JBOFRC010000358.1:0-6406 GCA_051650825.1 Sarcina sp.
AGTTGATTGTGATTCCTCTTTCTTTCTCTTCTGGTGCTTTATCTATCTCATCATACTTGAAAGCTTCAGCTCCACCTCTTTGTGCTAAAACTGATGTTATAGCAGCTGTTAATGTTGTTTTACCGTGGTCAACGTGACCGATTGTTCCTATATTTACGTGTGGTTTACTTCTTTCGAATTTAGCTTTTGACATTCGTAAATTCCTCCTCTTAAATAAACATATAATTATATATTAAATTAAAAATTTAATTATTTAACTTTTTTACCAGCAACTTCTTCTTGGATGCTCTTTGGTACTTCAGCATAGTGATCAAACTCCATTGAGTAAGTTCCTCTACCTTGAGTTCTTGATCTTAATGTTGTAGCATATCCAAACATTTCTGAAAGTGGGATGAAAGTCTTAACAACTTGAGCTCCACCTCTAGCTTCCATTCCTTCGATTCTACCTCTTCTTGAGTTAGCATCTCCGATAACATCTCCCATGTATTCTTCTGGTACAACTATTTCAACTTTCATTATTGGCTCAAGTAATACTGGACTAGCTTTTTGCATAGCATTTTTGAATGCCATTGATCCAGCTATTTTAAATGCCATTTCTGATGAATCGACTTCGTGGTATGATCCATCGAATAATTTAACTTTGAAGTTTATAACTGGGTATCCAGCTATTATACCACTTTGTGAAGCTTCTTGAATTCCGTTATCAACAGCTGGGATATATTCTCTTGGAATTGATCCTCCTGTTATAGCGTTTTCGAATTCATACTCTCCATCATGAGGCATCATAACGATCTTACAGTGACCATATTGACCTTTACCACCTGATTGTTTAGCATATTTAGCTTCAGCAGTAACTTCGTTTTTGATTGTTTCTTTGTAAGCAACTTGAGGTGCTCCAACATTACATTCAACCTTGAATTCTCTTTGTAATCTATCAGCTATGATATCTAAGTGAAGCTCACCCATACCAGCGATGATTGTTTGACCTGTTTCTTGATCAGTCCATGTTTTGAATGTTGGGTCTTCTTCAGCAAGTTTAGCTAAAGCTAATCCCATCTTTTCTTGACCAGCTTTTGTCTTAGGCTCTATAGCAACTGAGATAACTGGCTCTGGGAATTCCATACTTTCAAGAACTATTGGAGTTGCTTCTGAACATAAAGTATCACCTGTTATAGTGTTCTTTAATCCAATAACTGCTCCTAATTCTCCTGCTTCTAATGACTCAACTTCTTCTCTTGAGTTAGCGTGCATTTTAACAAGTCTTCCGATTCTTTCTTTCTTACCTTTTGATGAGTTAAGAACATATGATCCACTTGTTAAAACTCCTGAGTAAACTCTTGTGAATGCTAACTTACCAACGAATGGGTCTGTAGCAATTTTGAATGCTAATGCTGCTAATGGAGATTCATCTGAAGCTTCTCTTGTAGCTTCATTTCCTTCTAAATCAGTACCTGATACAGCTGGAATATCTAAAGGTGATGGTAAGAAATCAACAACTCCGTCGATCATTCTTTGAACACCTTTATTTTTGTATGATGATCCACATATAACTGGAACGATTTCGTTAGCTATTGTAGCTCTTCTTAAAGCTGCTTTTAACTCATCTTCTGTTAATTCTTCACCTTCAAGGTATTTCATCATTAACTCTTCATCAGTTTCAGCAATAGCATCGATCATCATTGTTCTGTATTCTTCTGCTTGCTCTTTTAATTCTGCTGGTATTTCACCTTCGAATATATCTTGACCTAAATCATCATTGTAGATTATAGCTACATTTTTGATTAAATCGATCATTCCTTTGAACTCTTGCTCTTTACCTATTGGTATTTGTATAGCAACTGCGTTAGTTCTTAATCTATCTCTAACTGAATTGATACATGCGAAGAAATCAGCTCCTGTAGCATCCATCTTGTTTACGTAGATCATTCTTGGAACTCCGTATTTGTCTGCCTGTCTCCAAACTGTTTCAGTTTGAGGCTCAACTCCACTCTTAGCATCTAGTACAGTAACAGCACCATCAAGTACTCTTAATGATCTTTCAACCTCTACTGTAAAATCTACGTGTCCTGGAGTATCTATTATGTTTAACTCATAACCTTTCCATGCGCATGTTGTCGCAGCAGAAGTAATTGTTATACCTCTTTCTTGCTCCTGAACCATCCAGTCCATTGTTGCAGCACCTTCATGAGTTTCACCTATTTTGTGGTTTCTACCTGTGTAGAAAAGTATACGCTCTGTTGTTGTTGTTTTACCAGCATCAATGTGAGCCATGATTCCGAAGTTACGGAATTTCTCTAATGGGTATTGTCTTGCCATTGGAATGTCCTCCTCTCAATATATGTTGTTTTTAAATTCAACAAAACTGTTTTGGCCTTCACCAAAACAGCTTTGTGTTTCATATTAGTATCTGTAGTGAGCGAATGCTTTGTTAGCTTCTGCCATTTTGTGAGTATCTTCTCTCTTCTTAACAGCTGCTCCAGTATTATTAGCTGCATCTAATATTTCTGCTGCTAATCTTTCTCTCATGTACTTTTCGCCTCTTTTTCTAGCTGCGATAAGTAACCATCTTAATCCTAAAGTTTGTCTTCTCTCTGGTCTTACTTCTATTGGAACTTGGTAGTTAGCACCACCTATTCTTCTAGCTTTTACCTCTAGTAAAGGCATGATGTTGTTTAAAGCATCTTCAAATACTTCAAGTGCATCTCTTCCTGACTTCTCAGCCATGATTTCGAAAGCATCGTAGCATATTTTTTGTGCTACTCCTTTCTTACCATCTAACATTACGCTGTTTATTAACTTTGTAACTGTTACTGATTTGTACATTGGATCTGGTAATACTTCTCTTTTTGCGATATGTCCTTTTCTTGGCACTTTTCTTCCCTCCTTAACATTTTTAATTTAAGTTCATCGGTACTCGACATAACTTGAAATTATTGTAGTCGTAAAGCGCGTTCTTTCATATAATAAACTTCAATTAATTATCTACTTTATAAATATGAAGTCACAGCACTTAAACTAAGTTTAAGCTAAAATCTTATTTTTGCTTAGGTCTCTTAGCACCGTACTTTGATCTTCCTTGCATTCTGTTAGCTACTCCAGCTGAGTCTAATGCTCCTCTGACAATATGGTATCTAACCCCAGGAAGGTCTTTTACTCTTCCACCTCTTATAAGAACAACACTATGCTCTTGTAAGTTGTGGCCTACACCTGGAATATAAGCTGTAACTTCAAATCCGTTTGTTAATCTAACTCTTGCAACTTTTCTTAAAGCTGAGTTAGGTTTTTTAGGAGTTTGAGTTTTAACTACTGTACATACCCCTCTTTTTTGTGGGCACTCTTTAAGTGCTGGTGCAGTTGATTTAGACACTTGTGTCTTTCTGCCTTTTCTTACTAATTGGTTAATTGTTGGCATACTTTTCACCTCCTGATTATTTTATAACATTCTATATTAAATATGATGTTAACTTAATTTACTTAAGAATTAATGCCACTGATGCTTTAACATCTATGTCACACATAATCCCCAATTTTTTCATAGTATCTACATATACTATATCTACACTATGGTTTTCTGCTATTTCTTTAATTGAAGTAATCATCTTCTCATTACTATCTAAAGCAATATATAAGATTTTCCCTTCATCTCTTTCAATAGCTTTGCATGATTGTTTAAATCCAATCACTTTATTTCCAAAAAGCTTCTCTATCATTTTTATCTCCTTAAATATCATCGAAATTTTTCGATTTTAGTAGATAAATTAATTCTAGTAGTACTTTTTGCTATTCACACAAATTGTATTTTATCATTTTAAAATATCTATGTCAATAATTTAAATTTTTATTATTCTACTACAGTATTTACTTCTTCGTCTTCACTTAAAGTATCATCTGTATTTAATTTTACAGATCTGTATTTCATCATACCTGTACCAGCTGGAATTAACTTACCAATAATAACATTTTCTTTTAATCCTATTAATGGATCAATTTTACCTTTAATAGCTGCATCTGTAAGAACTCTTGTTGTTTCTTGGAATGATGCTGCTGATAAGAAACTGTCTGTAGCAAGTGATGCTTTAGTAATACCAAGTAATACTTGATCTCCTTTTGCAGGTTCTTTACCTAAAGCTTCAGCTTTTTCATTTTCTCCATAGAAATCAAACATATCTATCATAACACCAGGTAATAATTCAGTATCTCCTGAGTCTGTTACTTTTATCTTTCTTGTCATTTGTCTAACAACAACTTCTAAGTGTTTATCGTTGATATCAACCCCTTGAAGTCTATAAACTTTTTGAACCTCTGATAATAGATAATGTCTAGCACCTTCTACACCTTTAATAGCCATAATATCATGTGGGTTTACTGAACCTTCTGTGATTTCATCCCCAGCTTCTATATTATTTCCATCAAAGACTCTTAGTCTTGAACCAAATGGAATATCATATGTGTATTCTTCTCCATCAGCAGTCATAACATATACGATTTTCTTTTTCTTAGTTTCTTCAACTCTTAAAGTACCTGTTACTTCACTTACTATAGCTAATCCTTTAGGTTTTCTAGCCTCAAAAAGCTCCTCAACCCTTGGAAGACCTTGTGTGATATCTGCTCCAGCAACTCCTCCTGTATGGAAAGTTCTCATTGTAAGCTGAGTTCCTGGCTCACCAATTGATTGAGCAGCAACGATACCAACAGCTTCACCGATATTAATTTTATCAGCTGTAGCCATATTCATTCCGTAACATTTTGAACATACACCAAATTTAGATTTACATCTAAATACTGATCTTATTTTAACTCTTCCAATTCCTGTGTTAGCTATTTTAGCAGCTAATTCAGAACCCATATAAGTATCATTAGAAGCTAATAACTCTCCAGTTTCTGGATGATAAACATCTTCTGCTGTGTATCTACCTGTTAATCTTTCTTCTAAGCCTTCAATTGTTTCTGAACCTTCTTTGATTTCTTCAACATACATACCGTCATCAGTGAAACAATCTTCTTCTCTAACAATAACATCTTGACTTACGTCAACAAGTCTTCTTGTTAAGTATCCTGAGTCAGCAGTTTTAAGTGCTGTATCGGCGTTACCTTTTCTAGCTCCGTGAGTAGATATGAAGTACTCTGATACATCAAGACCTTCTCTAAATGAAGCTCTGATAGGAAGTTCGATAATCTTACCTGATGGATTTGCCATAAGTCCTCTCATACCAGCAAGCTGTTTGATCTGTGACTTAGAACCCCTCGCTCCTGAATCTGCCATCATGAAGATTGGGTTGAATTTATCAAGACTATCCATTAGGGCATTAGCTACATCTTCAGTTGTATTAGTCCATTTCTCTATAACTCTTTCATATCTTTCTTCGTCAGATATAAGTCCTCTTCTGTACATTTTTTCAATTTTTTCTACTGTTGCATCAGCATCAGCAAGTAATTCGTACTTTTTCTGAGGTACTATCATGTCTGAAGCCGCAACTGTTACAGCTCCTATTGATGAATAGTGATATCCTGTTGATTTGATATTATCAAGCATTACAGATGTTTCTGTTGGACCATGTTTTAAGTAACATTTATCTATTAATTTACCTAAGCTTTTCTTAGTTATTAAGAAATCAACTTCTAGGTTAAACATTTCATTTTCATCATCTCTGTTAATGAATCCTAAGTCTTGAGGAATTGCTTCGTTAAAGATTATTTTACCAGGAGTAGTATTGATTATTCCTGATTTCATTTCACCATTAACTTCTCTTTCAACTTTAACTTTTATCTTAGCATGAATATCAATTTCTTTTAATTGATATGCCATTATAACTTCATCAAAGCTTGAGAATGCTTTACCTTCTCCTTTAGTGTTATCCTTATCCATTGTTAAATAATATGATCCTAGAACCATATCCTGAGTAGGTACACATACAGGTTTACCATCTGAAGGCTTCATTATATTACCAGCTGCTAACATTAAGAATCTAGCTTCTGCTTGTGCTTCAACTGATAGAGGAACGTGAACAGCCATTTGGTCACCATCGAAGTCAGCGTTATAAGCTGTACATACTAATGGGTGAAGTTTAATAGCTCTACCTTCAACTAAAATAGGTTGGAATGCTTGAATTCCTAATCTATGAAGTGTAGGCGCACGGTTAAGTAATACTGGATGGTCAGCGATAACTTCTTCTAATACATCCCATACTTGAGGCATTACTCTTTCTACTAATCTCTTAGCGTTCTTAATATTATGAGAAATTCCATCCTCAACTAGTTTTTTCATTACAAATGGCTTAAATAATTCTAATGCCATTTCTTTTGGAAGTCCACATTGGTACATTTTTAATTCAGGTCCAACAACGATAACTGATCTTCCTGAATAGTCAACCCTCTTACCAAGAAGGTTTTGTCTAAATCTACCTTG
>JBOFRC010000359.1:0-33427 GCA_051650825.1 Sarcina sp.
GAATGTTAGCAACAAAAACAAACAATAATTTTAAACTTATCAAAAAACAAGCTTAAAATTGAGCAAAAATCTAAAAAATATATCGAATTTCCTCAACAAATATCAAGTTCATTATAAGTATGAGGGTAATAAATAACAATGTAAATATTGGTATTTTTTTAGATACCCTAAAATGTTAACAAATTCTGAAGACTGAGTATTTATTATACTTCATGGTAGTTAAACGCTTACAATTTAAGCAATAATAAAAATATAAATTTATTGTTAATATCATAATAGCACTATAAATTTAGATATGCAAACCTAAATACTATCATTAGTATTTAGGTGGCATATTTTAAAAGCATGTTATATATAATTTTTAGTTCTGATTAAGAAACATTTCTCCAACTTTAACTACGTCACCAGCACCTATAGTCATGAATAAGTCACCAGGTTGCAGTAAGCTTTTTGCATATTTTAATGCCTCTTCATGTGAGTGTACATTTACGCATTTAACTCCTGTTTTTCTTATAGCATCTCCAAGTTCTATAGAGTTAACAAGCCCTGTATCTTTTTCTCTAGCAGCGTATATATCCATTAAGATTAATTCATCTGCTTCGCTAAAACAAGTTGCGAAATCATCAAATAAAGTTTTAGTTCTTGTATAAGTATGTGGTTGGAATACTGCGATAGTTCTTTTAGTATCCATTTTTCTAGCAGTGCTAAGAGTTGCCTCAATTTCAACAGGATGATGTGCATAATCATCAATAACTGTTATATCATTTTTCTTACCTTTGTATTCAAATCTTTTATGAGCGCCACCAAATGACTCAAGACCTTTTACTATTTGCTTAGTAGGAATGTCAAATCTTAAACCAACAGCTATTGCTGATAATGAATTTGATACATTATGCATACCAGGAACATTTAAAGCAAGTGAAAGTAATTTTTCGTTCTTGAATTCTACGTCAAAAGTAGCACAACCTCTAGCATCAAAAGTAATATTTTTAGCTCTTAAATCACCATTTTCGATTCCATAAGAAATGACAGTGCACTTACATTTTGAAAGGATATTTCTAACTCTTGCATCATCAGCATTTCCTATTAATTGACCATCCTTTGGAATTAACTGAGCAAATTCTAAGAAAGTATCTTCTATTTCGTTTATGTCTTTATAGAAATCTAGATGATCAGCATCTATATTTAATATAATTCCAATGAAAGGATGGAATCTTAAGAAACTTTTTTTGTATTCACAAGCTTCAGTGATGAAGTGATCACTACTACCAACTCTAAAGTTTCCGTTTATAATATCTAAGTCTCCACCAACAAGGATAGTTGGGTCAAGCTCTCCAGCAAGGGCAACATGTGCAATCATTGAAGTTGTTGTTGTTTTACCATGTGTACCAGCAACTGCAACGTTTAATTTGTGAGACTTTAGTAAGTATCCTAAGAACTCAGCTCTATCCATAAGCATAGCACCAATTTCTTTAGCTTTAACTATTTCAGGGTTATCACTTGGTATAGCAGCTGTATATACTACAAGGTCAACATCTTGAATGTTACTAGCGTTATGTCCTATGTAGATTTCGGCACCATTGTTTTTTAATCTATTAGTTAATTCAGATTCTTTTGAATCAGAACCTGAAACTTTATATCCTGCATTAAGTAATATGGCAGCAAGACCGCTCATACTAACTCCACCAATCCCTATTAAATGTACTTTTTTATCAATATCTCTCTTTAAGTCAAAAGACAAATTAATCATCTCCTTTTTTTATTACATACTTAATTATATACAGTTTTTCTGAAATTCACACAACAATTGAAAAAATAAACGTAAAAATATAGTAAATTTATATAATTAATCATTGCTATTAATACGAATATTGAATAAAATATGAATATTGAGATAAATATTTTTGAAATAATTCGTATAAGTTTTTGTTAAGAAAAAATTTGAAATTTGAAATTTGAAGGTGATTATATATGGAGAAATTAAGTAGAAATACGAGGGTATCTATAATTACAAAAATACTTATGGAAAACCCAAATAAAATAATTGGTCTAAATAGATTTTCAGAGCTTTTAAATGCTGCAAAATCTACTATAAGTGAAGATATTTTTATTGTAAGAGAAAGTTTAGAAAAGAAAGATATGGGAACTATTGAAACAATAGCAGGCGCAGCTGGTGGAATTAAATTTGTTCCTCATATCGGAAAAGAAGAAAGATCAAAGTTTATAGAAGAACTTTGTGAAGTTATGAGTGCTAGTAATAGATTAGTAGCAAGTAAATTTATATATGTTACAGATCTTATGTTTGATCCAGCAATTATTGGAAAAGCTGGTGTTATCTTAGCATCATTCTTTAAAAAAGAAGTAATTGATTACGTAATTACAGTAGAAACAAAGGGTATTCCTTTAGCATATGAAGTTGCTAAAAATTTAGGAGTACAAATGGTTGTTGCAAGAAGAGATAGTAAGGTTACTGAAGGTTCAACACTTTCTATAAATTATGTATCTGGTACATCAGGAAGAATACAACAAATGTGTTTATCTAAGAAAGCTATGAAAAATGGTAGTAGATGTATTTTTATAGATGACTTTATGAGAGGTGGCGGAACTGGAAAAGGTATTATTGACTTATTAAAAGAATTTGATTCAGAATTAGTTGGAATTGGAGTTCTTGTTGATAATAAAATTTCAGAAAATAAGCTTATTAAAGATTACATTTCATTGGTTGATGTTGTAGAGCTTGAAGAAGAAAGTGGTATAAAAATAATACCATCAAAAAACATCATATTAGATGATGAATAAAATTTGAAAATAGTATTTACCCTTTAGATAGAATCTATAAAATGAATGTTTATATAAGAATGTTCATTTCATAGATTCTTTTTTTAGTAATTTATAAAATATCTTTTGCTCTATAACATAGGAGGAGCTTGTTTAGACTAAGCATAAAATTTGTGTGAAATGTATTATTATGCAGTTAAATTAAGTTAGTTATTTGAAAATAAAATTTAACTTTTCTAAAAAGACCTAAAGATATGCAGTAAGTTAAACGATTAATATAAATGTACAAATTCTATGAAAACTTTTTTTAGATATATATAAAACGTTAATTTTTTGAATTAATTATAAAATTTAAATGATTTTTCAAAAAAATAAAAATAAAAAAAGGATTTTAAGGAAAAATATAGAATTTAACAATTACAAGTATAACAACTGGAGGTATGGTCAATGCAAATTACAGATGTAAGAATTAGAAAGATAGCAGCAGATGGAAAAATGAAGGCTATTGTATCAGTAACTTTTGATAATGAGTTTGTTGTTCATGATATTAAAGTTATTGAGGGTCAAAGTGGGTTATTTATAGCTATGCCAAGTAGAAAGACACCAGATGGTGAATTTAAGGATATAGCACATCCTATAAACACTGAGACAAGAGAAAAAATTCAAGAAGCTATTCTTAGCGAGTATGAAACAGTAAAAAATACAGAAGAAGTATAGGGTTTGAGAATAAAAGGAGGAGAGTCTTCCTTTTATTTTTTTTTGCATTTTTATAAATAAGAGAATTTATAGACTATTTGCCTATAAAATATTATATTTTTCTTCCTTGAAATCATAGTTTCTTTAAAATATAATTAGTATAGAATACGAATGAAAATAGAAGATAAATAAATATAATTAGGGTATACTATTTGATAAATTCGGATCATAAAGAGGTGGAAAAATGAATAAATGTGCTATAATATTAGCAGCAGGTCAAGGGACTAGAATTAAATCTAAACTTCCAAAGGTTCTACACAAAGCGTGTGGAAAGGAAATGGTTAATCATGTAATTGATACTATGAGATCTGCTAATTTAGACGAGGTAAATGTAATAATAGGAAAAGGAGCTGAACTTGTAAAAGAAAGAACAGCTTCAAGAAATGTTTCTTATTCATTACAAGCGGAGCAGTTAGGAACTGGTCATGCAGTAATGTGCACAAAAGATTTTCTAAAAGGGAAGTCTGGTGTAGTTGCTATATTTACAGGTGATGCTCCTTTAATTCAAGAAGAGACTGTTAAAAACTTAATCGAAACACATATAAATGAAAATAATTTTGCAACTCTTTTAACTTCAGTAATTGAAAATCCTACTGGATATGGAAGAATTATAAGAGAAAATGATTCTGTAGATAGAATAGTAGAACATAAAGACTGTTCTAATGAAGAATTATTAGTTAATGAAATAAATGCAGGTATGTATTGTTTCGATATAGAAAGTCTTTTAGAATCATTAGACAAGTTATCAAATGACAATGCACAAGGTGAGTATTACTTAACTGATGTTATAGGAATATTAAAATCAGAAGGTAAGAAAGTTGGAGCAATGATTACTGATTTTGAGGAAACAATTGGTGTTAACTCAAGAGGTGAGCTTTCAATAGTTGAAGGCATTTTAAGAAACAGAATCAATAAGAAACACCTTGCTAATGGTGTTACTTTAATAGATGAAAAATCAACTTATATAGGTTTAGATGTTGAAATAGGTCAAGATACAATAATTTATCCTAATGTTGTTTTAGAAGGCAATACTAAAATCGGAGAAGATTGTATACTTTACTCTAATTCAAGATTAAACAATGCTATTATAGGGGACAGAACTACAATTGAGAGTTCAGTTATACTTGATAGTAGTGTTGGATCTGATACAACAGTAGGTCCATTTGCTTATATCAGACCAGATTCAAGCATAGGAAACCATGTTAAGATAGGAGATTTTGTAGAAGTTAAAAAATCTACTATAGGAGATAACACAAAAGTATCACATTTAACATATATAGGAGACGCTAAAGTAGGTGAAAGCTGCAACTTTGGTTGTGGAACTGTAGTTGTTAACTATGATGGTAAAAAGAAACATCAAACTGTAATAGGTGATCATGCCTTTATAGGATGTAATACTAATCTAGTGTCACCAGTTGAAGTAGAAGATAACACTTATATTGCTGCTGGTTCAACAATAACAGATACTGTTAAAGAGGGTTCACTTGCAATAGCAAGATCAAAGCAAACAAATATTGATGGTTGGGTTAATAGGAAAAGAAAGTAAAATAGCTTTTTTTTATTAAATATATGCAAATGTAAAATGGGATTATTTTAAGGAGGTCTTCACGACAATGGAAAATCAGTTAAAGAATATCAAGATTTTTACTGGTAACTCTCATCCAGAGTTAGCTATGGAAATAGCAGAATGCTTAGGATTACCTTTAGGTAAATCAAAGGTTGGTACATTCAGTGACGGAGAAATATCAGTAGATATTAATGAAACTGTAAGAGGTTGTGACGTATTCATCGTTCAATCAACATGTAGTCCAGTTAATAATAACCTTATGGAATTATTAATAATGATAGATGCTTTCAAGAGAGCGTCAGCAGGAAGAATTACAGCCGTTATACCATATTATGGCTATGCAAGACAAGATAGAAAAGCGAAATCAAGAGATCCAATAACAGCTAAATTAGTTGCTGACTTATTGACAGCATCAGGTGCAGATAGAGTTCTTACTATGGACTTACATGCAGCTCAAATACAAGGATATTTTGATATACCAGTTGACCATATGTTAGGTTCACCTATACTTGCTAATTATTTCGTTAATGAAATGGGGCTTGCAGATAGAGATGATGTTGTAGTTGTATCACCAGATTTAGGTTCAGTTACAAGAGCTAGAAAGTTTGCTGATAAACTTCATGCACCTATAGCTATCATAGATAAGAGAAGACCTAAAGCTAACGTTTCAGAAATAATGAATATTATAGGGGATATTAAAGACAAAATTTGTATATTAATAGATGACATGATTGATACTGCAGGTACAATAACAAACGCTGCTAATGCTTTAAAAGATTTAGGAGCTAAGAATGTTTATGCATGTTGTACTCATGGGGTTCTTTCAGGTCCAGCTATAGAAAGAATAAATAATTCTTCTATAGAAGAATTAGTAATGCTTAATACTATTAAACTACCAATTAGAGATGGATTAGAAAAATTTAATTCATTATCAGTTGCACCGCTTTTAGCAAATGCGATTGAAAGAATTTACGATGATGAACCATTAAGTAGATTATTTGAAGAATTTAACTAAATTATAAACATGGATTATTAAATTTATAATTTGATTAAATGAGATTGAGTGATTTCATTAAAACACCTAGAAAGTTTTACCTTTTTGGGTGTTTTTTTTTATAACAAATTTGGTGAAATTTGTGGTATAATAAAAAAAATATGTTTTTTTGTTAAAATAATATACAGAATGGTTACAATGAAAACAATAGGATTGTTTAAATTAGATTAGGAGTGTGTAGATAAATGGATGGTTTAATAGGAAAAATATTAGTAGTAGATGATGATGAGAATATATGCCAAGTTCTAAAAATGTATTTAGAAAGTGCAAATTATGATGTAAAAGTAGTGAATGATGGGAAAACAGCAGAAGAAGTATTTTCAACTTATAAACCAAATTTAGTTCTACTTGACGTTATGTTACCAGGTATCGACGGAGTAGAAGTATTAAAGTGGATTAGAAGAGAGGGGAATACTCCAGTTGTAATGTTAACGGCAAAGGGTGAAGTATTTGATAAAGTTTTAGCTTTAGAAATAGGTGCTGATGATTACATTGTAAAACCATTTGAGCCAAAAGAAGTTATGGCAAGAGTTAAAGCTGTTATGAGAAGATATTCTGTTGATAAAACAGATGAAGATGTTTTAACATTCCCAGCTTTAGTTATAGATACTAATTCATATAAAGTTCTTTATAAGGAAGAAGAGGTTAAAATGCCTCCAAAAGAATTTGAATTATTATATTATTTAGCAAACAATAAAAATAAAGTGTTTACAAGAGAACAACTGCTTTGCGAAGTTTGGGGATATGATTACCCAGGTGATTCAAGAACAGTTGATGTTCATATAAAAAGATTAAGAGAGAAATTAAATAAGGGAGAAAATTGGCAACTAGAGACTGTTTGGGGAGTAGGCTATAAGTTTGAAGTTAAATAAGAAGTTTAAAAGCCACAGTTTAGTTCCAAAATTACTTCTAAGTGTTATGGCAATTATAGGAATTATATTTGCCATAATTGCTTTTATTTTATCTGCGACGGTTAAAGAATACTATTGTAATAATAGGATTGAGAAGATAGATGAAGTTTCGGAGATTATAAGTCAATCAGTTAGTTCTTATAAGAGTGATAAAAACTCAAATCTTCAACAATTAAATGTGGTTCTTTCTTTCGGCCAAGAATTTTTAAATGCAGATATTTTGATTACAGATCCGCAAGGAGTAGTATTTGCAGTATCAAATGAAAATGATAGTGAAATGAAGTTACAAAAAATAGATATGCTAGATGGCAAAAGCATTATTGATAATAATACTTTAGATTATAACAAGGGTGATTATAACATTTATAGCAAAAAATTATTTAATAAAGGTAAATTTGAAGGTGTTATGATTGTTGAAACACCATTAGATCAAATGAAGCTTGCTTTAAAACAAATTTATTCTATAATATGGTTCTTTGTAATACTTACATTGATAATTTTAAGTATTGTTATTTATGCAGTAGCAGAGAGATTTATTATAAATCCTATAGAAGAGGTTAATAAGATTTCAAGACAAATAGCTAAGGGAAATGTATCTGAGCGGGTTAAAATTAGTTCTAATGATGAACTTGGAGAACTTGCAGATAATTTTAACTCTATGGCAGACTCAATAGAAAAGGTTGAGATGAATAGAAGAGAATTTATTTCCAATGTATCTCATGAACTTAGATCACCAATGACTTCTATTAAGGGATTTATAGCTGGTATTCTTGATGGGATTATTCCACCAGAAAAAGAGCATTTTTATCTTAAAAAAGTTTCAGAAGAAATAGAGAGATTAACTAGACTTATTAGTGATTTGCTCGATATTTCAGCAATGCAAGCTGGAAAGTTAACTTTTAATTTTACTAAAGTTGATATAAATGAACTGTTAAAGACTGCTGTTATAAACCTAGAGCCAAAAGTGACAGATAAAAATTTATCAGTAGAAATAGATTTAAATTCAGATGATACGCTAGTTTATGCTGATAGAGATAAGTTAATGCAAGTTGCTACAAACCTTACTGACAATGCAATTAAGTATTGTGTAGAGGGTGGTAATATTAAGATAGCAACATCATCACGGGATGATAAAGTTTTAGTTTCAATATATAATGATAGCCCACAACTTACTGAAGAACAGCTTAAGCAAGTTTGGGAAAGATTTTATAAAGCAGATAAGTCTAGAACTAATAAGTACAGTACGGGACTTGGATTATCTATCGTTTGGAACATAATAACAAATCACAAGCAAGAGGTTTGGTGTAAAAATTCAGATGATGGTAATGGTGTTATCTTTGAATTTACATTAGATAAATGGGAAGATAAAAAACACTTAGTGACAGAATAATTTATAAAAATAACTTGTTATATTATATATAGCAAGTTATTTTATTATACATATTAAATTATTATTGGTATAATCTATCTGATAGACTATATTTATCTTGTAAAAAGAACTTATAGCTTATTATAAGTTGTTAGAGTGACTTGTCATAATGATTTTAATTGTGATAGGTCTTTAAGTATTTAGGTTTATTTTTAAATATTTAAAAAGTGATTTTTTAGAAGATAAATTTTTGAATTTTAATAAAAAAAGTTATAAGTTTTAAAATTTGATAGCATAATTATAATAAGTTATTTTTTATTTATATATAAAAAGAAAAGCTATCTAATAAATATTTTGGAGGAGAAAAATGTTTTTAATAGTTGGACTAGGTAACCCAGGGAATGAATATGATAAAACAAGACATAATATTGGTTTTGAAATAGTTGATTACATTGCTGATAAGTATAGCATTGATATAAATAGGACAAAATTTAAAGGATTATATGGAGAAGGATTTATAAATAATAAAAAAGTTATTCTTTTAAAACCTCAAACATATATGAATCTAAGCGGAGATAGTATCATACAATTTATGAATTTTTATAAATTAGATGTTGATGAAATGGTAGTTATATATGATGATATAAGTCTTGATATTGGAAAACTTAGAATTAGAGAAAAAGGAAGTGCTGGCGGACATAATGGAATTAAAAGTATAATTCAAAACTTTGGAGGGGATGTATTCCCAAGAGTCAAAGTTGGAGTAGGAGCACCAGAACATAATTTAGTATCTCATGTTTTAGGAAAATTCCCAGAAGAGAATTGGAAGCACATGATGAAAGTTATGCCTATAGTTACAGATTCAGTAATTGAGATGATGAAGAATGATGCTAAAAGTGCAATGAATAAATTTAATGGTGTTTATGTTGAAGAGTAAAAGATTTAAGTGGGGTGTTAAGGTATGAGATTAGACGGAATGATCAATCAAATGATTAGCAGTATAGCATTTAAAAATTTAAATAAATGTATTTTAGATAAAGAATTTCCGTTAGAGGTTAATGGACTTAGTGATTCAGGGAGAGCTTATTTTATAAGCTCTATTTTTGCTAGTGATGAAAATTCAATTGTAGTAGTTACAGGGAGTGATATAGAAGCTAAAGATTTATATGAGGATTTAAGCTTTTATACACTCGATGCTTATTATCTTCCTACTAAAGAAGTTGTTTTTTATAATATAGATGCAATTTCAGGAGATTTAAGATGGGCACGATTAAAGGTTATTAAAGAGATATTAGAGAATAAGAATAAAAAGATAATAGTAACATCTATAGAATCTTTTGTGTGCTTATATACTCCTATAGAACTTTATAAAAAATATAGTTTTAAAATATCAGAAGAAGAAGAAGTTAACATAAATGATATAGTTCAAAAACTTGTAGAATCAGGATATGAAAGAGTTACTGTAGTTGAAGGAAAGGGTGAGTTTGCAATAAGAGGTGGTATTTTAGATGTTTATCCACCTTGTAATGGTCTTCCTTGTAGAATTGAATTGTTTGGTGATGAAGTTGATTCTATAAGAACTTTTAATACAGATTCACAAAGAAGTATAGAGAGAATAGATTCAGTTAATATATTCCCTGCAAAGGAAATTATATTAGATGAAGAAATTCTAAATGAAGCTACAAAAGCTATTAAAGATGAATTTGATGCGTTTGCGGCTAAAAATGCAGATAAAAAAGATATAGTAGAAAAACTTGAAGGTATAGTAAAAAGAAATTTAGAAAGCTTAAAAGAAACTTGGAGTTTTGAGGCTATAGAAAGTTATATTCCTTATTTATTTGAAAAACCATCTACTTTATTTGATTATCTTAAAGGGTATACATTTATAATTGATGAGCCAGATAGATGTAAGGGGAAAATAGATAGTACGTTATTTGAGTTTGTTGATAGTTATAAAGCTTTCCTTGAACGAGGGGATATTCTTCCAAGTCAAAATAAATTATTACTAGAAGAGAGCAAAATAGAAGATGAGTTCTTAGCTACAGATTATATGTTAATGAATTCTCTAGAAAAAAATAACAAATTTTTAGGAGCTAGGGAAAAGTTTTATTTAAAACAGACTACATTACCTAAATATCAAGGGAATTTTGAACTTTTACTTGATGAGATAAGAGGTAAAAAAGAATTAGGATATAGTACAGTTATTTTAGCAGGTACTAGACCTAGAGGAGAAAGGTTAGTAGAGTCTTTAAAGGATAATGATATAGAATGTACTTATAAAGATGCTATCGAAAGTCTTGCGCAAGGTGAAGTAGTTGTAACTTTTGGAAATCAAATAAATGGTTTTGATTTTTCAGATTTAAAATTATGTGTTATTTCTGATAAAGAAGCATTTGGAGAAGCTAAAAGAAAAGCAACTAAAAGAAATAAAAAACAAAAAGGTATGGCTAAAATCAAAAGTTTTGGTGAGCTAAAACCTGGTGACTTTGTAGTTCATGTTAATAGTGGTATTGGAGTTTACAAAGGAATTAAGCAAATTGAAGTTGGGGGCAATAAAAGAGATTATCTAGATATTGAGTATCAAAAAGGTGATAAATTATATGTTCCTGTTGAACAGCTTGATCTAGTTCAAAAATACGTAGGGTCTGAGGGGAAATCACCTAAAGTAAATAAACTTGGTGGGCCAGAATGGCAAAAAGCAAAAGCAAAGGCTAGAAAATCAATTAATGATATTGCAGAAGATTTAGTTAAGCTTTATGCAGCTAGAAAAACTGTTAAGGGATATAAATTTGCAAAGGATACTCATTGGCAAAAGCAATTTGAAGATGAGTTTCCTTATGAAGAAACTCCAGACCAATTAACATCATTAGAAGAAATTAAAGGTGATATGGAATCTGATAAGCCTATGGATAGATTGCTTTGCGGAGATGTTGGATATGGAAAGACTGAAGTTGCAATAAGAGCTGCCTTTAAAGCAGTTATGGAAGGTAAACAAGTAGCATTTCTAGTTCCTACTACTATACTTGCAGATCAACATTATAGTACCTTTAAAAAGAGGTTTGCTAGTTTCCCTGTTAATATAGATGTTATTAGTAGATTTAAAACAAAGAAAGAACAGAATGCAACATTAAAAGCTTTAGCCGAAGGGAATGTAGATATTTTAATAGGGACTCATAGATTAGTTTCTAAAGATATAGGATTTAAAGATTTAGGTCTTTTAATAGTAGATGAGGAACAAAGATTTGGTGTTACTCAAAAAGAAAAAATAAAAAATGTTAAAAAGAATGTGGATGTTCTAACACTTAGTGCGACACCTATTCCTAGGACTCTTCATATGTCTCTTACAGGAGTGCGTGATATTTCAGTAATAGAAACTCCCCCTGAAGATAGATATCCTATACAAACTTATGTTGTAGAGCAAAACGACCAGTTAATAAGAGATGCTATTCTAAGAGAAATAAATAGAGGTGGGCAGGCATTTTTAGTTTATAATAGAGTGGAAAGCATTCAAGTTATGGCAGCATATATTAAAGAACTTATTCCAGAGTGTACACCAAGAGTTATACATGGGCAAATGTCTGAAAAAGAACTTGAAAAAGAGCTTATAGACTTTATGAATAAAGAAGCAAATGTTTTAGTTTGTACTTCTATTATTGAGACAGGTATAGATATGCCAGATGTTAATACTCTTATAGTTTATGATTCAGATAGAATGGGACTTTCACAGCTTTATCAGTTAAGAGGTAGAGTTGGTAGAAGTAATAGAATTGCATATGCTTATTTTGTATATAGAAAAGATAAAGTTTTAACAGAAGTTGCAGAAAAAAGGCTTAAAGCACTAAAAGATTTTACAGAACTTGGATCAGGTTTTAAAATTGCTATGAGAGACCTTGAAATAAGAGGAGCTGGAAATATGATGGGGTCATCTCAACATGGTCATATGGCTAGTATCGGGTATGATTTATATTGTAGAATGTTAGAGGATACTATTAAGCTTATTAAAGGTGAAATTGAAAATGAGCCTGTAGAAACAACTGTTGATATAAAATTTGATGCCTATATTCCTAGTAATTATATAGAAAATGAAATTCAAAAAATTGAAGTATATAAAAAGATTGCTGCAATTGAAAATGAAGAAGATTATAACTATGTAAAAGAAGAGTTAGAAGATAGATATTCTAATATTCCAAAACCTGTTTTAAATCTTATGGACATAGCCTATGTTAAGAGTAAAGCTAAGATATTAGAAATAGAAGAAGTTAAGGAAAGAAAAAATGAAGTTATCTTTGAGTTCCAAAGTAGAGAACGTACAGATAAAAAAATATTTGTTGAGCTTATAAAGAAACATAAGAAAAATGTTGTTATAAGTTTTGGTGATAAACCAAGTTTTATATATAGAATACAGGAAGATAAAAAAGATAATATAATAGAGGAATTTAAGATAATGTTGGATGGACTTGTAAAAATTAAGTCAAAAATTAAAAAGTAAATTGAAAATATAATTAATTATTGATATACTCATATTAACTATGTAAAGTAAAACGAAGAGAGGTAATTAATAGATGAAAAGTGTTAAAAGAATCGTTGGTATTGCAGTAGTTGCTGCAGTAGTTGCAGTTATTGGGGTTAGCGCAGGTATGATTCAAAAAACTCCTGAGGCAGTTCAAAATACTGTTGTAGGTAAAGTTTATGGAAATAATATCACAATTGCTCAAATAGAACCACAAATGCAACAAGTTTATGCAACAGTAGAACAACAGGTACAAGGAAATCCTATGGAAAATGCTGATGCTAAGAAATTTATCATTCAACAAAGGGAAAATGCTGTAAATAGTGAAATTGTAAATCAAATAATTCCAAAAGAAATAGAAGCTCAAAAAATAACTGTTTCTCAAGCTGAAATAGATGCTGCTTATCAAAAAGAATTAGATGGATTTATACAACAAGCAGGTAATGATAAAACAAAAGGAACAGAAGCTTTTAATGCAGCATTAAAACAAGCTGGATTAACAGAAGCTACATTTAAAGATAGACTAAAAACTCAATTAGAAGATCAGAAATTAACAGAAAGTATAACAAAGGCTGTACCAGCTCCAACAGAAGCTGATGCACAATCATACTATAATGAAAATAAATCACAATTTACAAAACCAGCAGGAGCACAAGTTTACCAAATAGTTGTTGATTCAGAAGCAAAAGCTAACGAATTAAGAACACAATTCTTAAATGAAACAAAAGGTATGACTAACGCTGCTGATAAACTTAAAGTATTCGAAAAATTAGCTTCAGCTAATAACGTTGATAGTACTAAAAATACAGGTGGTTCACTTGGATATATTGATTACTCATCAACATCATATGTTCCAGCATTTATGGATGCTGTTAAGAGCTTAAAAGCTGCTGGAGATGTTTCAGCTGTTGTTAATAGTAAAACAGATAGTTACAATGTTTATAACATCGTATTTGTTTCACAAGTAAATGCACAACCAGCAACAGAAGCATTTGATCAAGTTAAAGATCAAATTTTACAAACAATTACTCAACAACAACAACAACAAGCAGTTCAAGCAAAACTTAAAGAGTGGGAAAAAGCTGCAGGTGCAGAAGTTTATACAAGTAAATTAGACTATGCAATTCCAACAAGTTCAACTTCAACATCAGGAAGTTCAGCTCAAGGAAGTGCAACTCAAGGTAGCACAAACTAATAAAAAAACTCTAGGGATATATTCCCTAGAGTTTTTTTTATTTCTATAAAGGTTATTTACACGCAATTAAAGATAAATTTAGGTGTGGTGTATAAAATTTCAAATATGAAAAATACTATTAGTGTAAAGGTACACAAATTTTAATAATAACCTGAGGAGGAATTATAGATTATGAAAGCAACAGGAATTGTAAGACGTATAGATGACTTAGGTAGAGTTGTTATACCAAAAGAAATAAGAAGAACATTAAGAATTAGAGAAGGAGACCCACTAGAAATATTCACAGATAGAGATGGTGGAGTTATTCTTAAAAAATATTCTCCTATTGGTGAATTAACAGATTTTTCAAAAGAGTACGCAGAATCTTTAAATCAAGCAACAGGTCATTATGTATTAATTTCTGATAATGACACATTTATTTCTGTTGGTGGTGCTCCTAAAAAGGAATATATAGATAAAAAGATAAGTGATGAACTTGAAAAAGTTATGGACAATAGAAAAGTAGCAGTTTTAGGTGCTGGGTCATCTAAAGTAGAACCTCTAATTCAAGATGAAAATGCTAGTGAAAAGTATAAAGCTCAAGCGATTGCACCTATTATTGCAGAAGGTGATGCTATAGGAACAGTTATAATGTTTTCTAACGAAACTAAAACTTTTGGTGACGTAGAAAAAAAATTAGTAGAAACCGCAGCTGCATTTTTAGGAAAACAAATGGAACAGTAAAATTTATAAATTTTATAAAAAAAGTCGTGGGCTTATAGAACTAATGCTTCTACGAAAAAATTGTAGTAGAAGCAAAAGCTCTCACTTTGAGGTTATAACAAAGCTGAGAGTAAGTTCAAAATTAGGTATACATAAATTAGTAATAATACCTCCTTATTTTAAATACTAATTATATAGTTAGTATTTAAAATAAGGAGGTATTTTTATGAAGAAGCAGACCTTCATAACAGGGGGATTAATACTTGCAGGAATGGGAGTTCTAAGTAAGTTTATAGGATTATTCTTTAGATGGCCTCTTGTAATGATGATGGGGGATGAAGGAATGGGATATTATCAGATGGTATTTCCTATATTTTCAGTATTCATAGCAGTTGCAGGAGGAGTTCCTATAGCATTATCAAAGCTTATATCAGAAAATAATACTATGGGGAAAGAAGCTGATAATCTTAAGCTTGTAAGTTTAAGTACAATGCTACTTATGATAGTTGCAATTGCAGGAGGATTTGGGGTTTTTGTTTTTAAAGATAATTTAATTAGTCTTTTTGGTTGGGATGAAAAAGTTGTCTATTCACTTATGGCAATATGTATTGCACCTATTTTTATAGCAATAATAAATCCTATTAGAGGTTATTTTCAAGGATATCAAAATATGAATTCAACGGCTATTTCTCAATTTTTAGAACAAATAGGTAGGGTTGTTATAGGGGTTGGAATAGCATATTTATTGCTACCATATGGAATAGAATATGCGGCAGGAGGTGCAGTCCTTGGCGCAACGGCTGGTGGAATATTTGCAACAGTATATTTAGTGTACAAGTTTTTAAAAACTAGGCGAAAATGCAGACATAATACTAGTAAAGTAACTTCAAGTAGTGTTCTATTAAAAAGAATAATAATGGCAACGTTACCCATAGCTATAGGTTCAGCAGTAGTTAGTGTTATGGGAGTGATAGATTCTATTTTAGTTCCAAAGCAGTTATTGTTAGCGGGTTTTACACAACAAGAAGCAACTATTTTGTTTTCTCAGTTAGCAGGAAAAGCAACCACATTAGTTCATATCCCTTTAACGATAGCAGCAGGTGTTGGGTGTGCTTTAGTACCAGCTATATCAGCAAGTTTAGCAGCAAAGCATTTTAAAGAATTAAGTTATAATGTTGGAATGTCTCTTAAGTTTGCTTTTGTTATAGCATTACCTTGCACTTTTGGAATGTTTTTTCTAGCAGAGCCTATAATGGCAACGCTTTTCCCAGGAAATGATGCTGGGGCAAATATCTTAAGATATTTATCTTTAACAATTCCTTTTTTAGTAATTACTCAGATTACAACAGCTATATTACAAGGAATAGGGAAGATGAAAATACCAGTTATAAATATGTTTTTAGGGTCATTAATAAAAGTTGTTTTAACATATATTTTAGTAGCAATGCCAAGTCTAGGAATAGATGGTGCTGTAATTTCGAGTATAATAAGTTATTCAGTTATAACTATTTTAAATATGATATGTCTTAAATATCAAACAAAATATAAAGTTAAGTGGAGTGAAATTTTATTTAAGCCATTTGTTGCAAGTTTAGCAATGATTTTAGTTGCTTTAATTAGCTTTTTGATAATTATAGATTATGTGAAATTTGTTGCAATAACTTGTTTATTATCAATAATGATTGGGGGCATAATATATTTAGGATTAATATTTGCATTAAAGGTATTGGATTATAATATGGTGAAAAGTAATTTTGGACTTTAAAAAATTTAGTTAATCTTTATAAAATATAGAGATTAGCTAATTTTTTTTATATCATAGAATTAGAAAGTAGTTAGAATAATAAATAGAGACTCAATTCAGAGGAAGTTTTTATTTCCTTTGAATTTTAAGTCGAAGTTATCTAGGAGTTGAAGTTATGATAAAAATAATAGGTCTTGGTAATAGAGGATTAGAAGATTTAACAGTTAAAGCATATAAGGCAATTATAAATGCAAAAAAAATAATGATTAGAACACGAGAGTGTTATATGGCTAAAGAGTTAGAGCAAGAAGGTATTTTATTTGAATCTTATGATGAAAAATATAATACATCATCGTTGTTTAGTGAGTTATATGATTTCATTGTAAAAGATATTATTAAAAAAGAAAAAGAATTTGGAGAAATTATTTTTGCAGTCCCAGGACATCCTTTTATTGCTGAGAAAGCTGTGCAAAATTTAATTGAGCAATGTAGAGCTAAAAATATAGAATATGAGGTTTTATCATCTACTAGTATTTTGGATTACGTAATGGAAAATTTAGAAATAGATATAAGTGATGGATTTAAAATAGTCGATGCTTTTGATATTAAAAGTAAGATTTTAAACAAAAGGGATGATTTATTAATAACTCAAGTTTATAATAATTTAATTGCATCAGAAGTTAAAAATACATTAGGAAAGTTTTATGATGATGAAAGCACGATAAATGTGTTAAGTATAGACAGTGAAAATGGTGAGTTAATTAAAAATGTTATAAAGTTATATGAATTAGACTGGCAAGAAAATTTAAATCATACAACATATGTTTATATAAAAAAAGATGAAAAAAATAAAAATGATATCTATGATTTAATGGAAATAATAGATACGTTAAGAGGAGAAAATGGATGTCCTTGGGATAAAGTTCAAACTCATATGAGTATAAGAAGAGACTTGCTAGAAGAATGCTATGAAGTAATAGATGCTATAGAAAAAGATGATATAGATGCTTTAGAAGAGGAGCTTGGGGATATTCTTTTACATGTAATTTTTCATGCGTCTCTTGCAAAGGAGCAAAATGAATTTGACTTTATGAATATCATAGATGGAATTTGTAAAAAAATGATTTTTAGACATCCGCATATTTTCTCAGATAAAAATTTAGATACTGTTGATGATGTTTTATTAAGTTGGGATGAAACTAAGAAGCAAGAAAAAGGATTTGAAACATTAACACAAGAAATGGAAGCGATAGCAAAAGCTTTACCTGCATTAATAAAAGCAAATAAAGTTCAGAAGAAAGCTGCAAGAGTAGGATTTGATTTTGAAAATGTGGAAGATGCTATGGATAAAGTAGTTGAGGAATTAAATGAAGTAAAAGATGTATATAACTTAGGCAATCTGTCAAGAATAGAAGAAGAGATTGGTGATTTACTATTCTCGGTAGTTAATGTATCTAGACTTTTAAATATAGACAGCGAAAAAGCCTTAGAAAATACAATTAGGAAATTTCTAAAAAGATTCTCTGCTATAGAAAAAGAAGCACAAAATCAAAATAAAACTTTAGGGAATATGACGTTAAAAGAAATGGATGAAATATGGGAGTGTGCAAAGAAATTTTAAAGTGTTTAAACGTACTTACTCATAATATTCAAATCTTTTCCTATAAATGGCAGTGATATATTATCTAATAGTAAAAAGTTGATTAAATAGTGTAAAATAGCAGTTTAGGTACTATACAAATGGTTAAATATATAATATTATAATATATATTGCAATATATAATTGCAGTGAGATACTTAATGAGTAAATTACTCAATTCAAGGAGGATGTAAAAGTGAATAAAGCAGAATTAATCGCAAGTATGGCTGACAAAAGTAAGTTAACAAAGAAAGATGCTGAATTAGCATTAAAATCTTTCATAGAAAGCGTTCAAGAAGCTCTTGAGAGTGGAGACAAAGTTCAATTAGTTGGATTTGGAACATTCGAAACAAGAGAAAGAGCTGCTAGAGAAGGTAGAAACCCAAGAACTAAAGAAGTAATAAACATACCAGCTTCAAAAGCACCAGTTTTTAAAGCAGGAAAAGAATTCAAAGAAAGAGTTAATAAGTAATTATTACTTCATAGTAAAACCCGAGATATCTCGGGTTTTTTTGAATATATAGAGGTTTTATTAAAATAGAATTAAATTAATAAATAAAAAAAAGGAGTGTTAGAAAGTGAGATTAGATAAATATTTAAAAGTTTCAAGAATTATAAAAAGAAGAACTGTAGCAAAAGAAGCTTGCGAAGGTGATAGAGTAAAAATAAATGATAAAATAGCTAAACCATCAACTAAAGTAAGTGATGGAGATATAATAGAAATTCAATTTGGTAATAGAATTCTTAAAGCTAAAATAGTTAATATAGCAGAACATGTAAGAAAAGAAGATGCAAAAAACATGTATGAAATATTAGAAGGTGAAGAGGATAAAGAGTAGAATAATAGCTAATTAATTAGCACATAAACCCCTATAATAAGGCATATATTTTATTATGAGTTTTACTTTGAAAAATGAGTAAAGTTAATAATTTATAGGGGGATAAAAATGGATAGTAAGAATCTACAAGAAGAAAGAAAAAGTAATCTAGTATTAGAAAATAGAAAAACACTGTCATTGACAGGAGTTTTAGAGGTTATGAGTTTTGATGAGCAACAGATAAATTTAAGCACATCACTTGGAGGACTCAATATAACAGGAAAATCTTTAAAAGTTAATAAATTAGATGTGCAAAATGGTGATGTGGTAATAACGGGATATGTAAAATCTATAGTTTACTGCAATGATAAACCTAAAAAGAAATTAAAACTTTTCAAAGGTAAGGAGAATAAATAATGGTATTACCTTTAGAAATTCAATTTAATATTTTAATTGTTTCAATAATTGCAGGTATTTTTATAGGGATTCTTTTTGATATGTATAGAGTAATACGAGGAGTAAATCACTCGAAAATTTTAGTTGCAATTCAAGATGTTTTATTTTGGATATTATCAGGATTAGTAATTTTTATTTTTATATTAGTGTTTAATTTTGGGTTTTTGACTACATATGTTTATTTATTAATTAGTGTGGGACTCATATTGTATTTTTCTATATTATCAAAAAAATTTTTTAGACTAGAAAATTTTATAGGAAAGATTTTTTATACTATCATTAGGATATTTAGTAAACGAGTAAGATATATATTTAAAAATATATTTAGTAAATAAAAAGAAATCCCTTGAATAACTCGGTTAGAGTGTTTAAAATAGACATATAGTCTTATTAGACTAAGGGGTGTGAATTGGGTGAAAAGAAAAAATAATTTAAGGTTATTTACATGTATAGGGGTATGTGTTATATTCATAGCAACTTTTGTTAAATTAGAGTTCAATAAATTAAGATTAAATGAAGAAAAACTAAAATTTGAACAAGAATTAGAAACGTTAAAAACTGAAAATGCTAGTTTAACTAATGAATTTAATGATTCGAAGACTGACTCTTATATAGAAAGAATGGCTAGGGAGCGTCTCGGAATGATTAAAAATGGAGAAAAAGTAGTTGTTGATTAGGAATCTCTTGATTAAAAATTGACAGTTATTATATAAAATTATTATTAGTAACATAATAATAATTTATTTATTTAAATATTTAAGGAGGAGTCTTTTAACATGGCCTTAGAAACAGGAAACATTTTAGAAGGTAAAATAGTAAACATAACAAACTTTGGAGCGTTTGTTGAGGTTGAAGGAGAAACAGGATTAGTACACATCTCTGAAGTTGCAGAATCTTTTGTCAAAGACATCAGAGAACATTTAAAAGAAAATGACGTAGTTAAAGTTAAAGTATTAGGAACTGATGACAAAGGAAAAATAAGTTTATCAATTAAGCAAGCTATGCCACCTAAGAAAAAGTCAGCAAGACCAGAAGGGGATTGGAATAGTAATAGAGATAACAGAGACAACAGAGATAGAAGAGACAATAGAGACAGAAGAGATAACAGAGACAACAGAAGACCTAAACAAAAAGAAAGTTTTGAAGATATAATGGCTAAGTTTATGAAAGACAGCGAAGAAAGAATGCAAGATGTCAAAAAGAATCAAGAGCCAAGATCAAGAAGAAGATCATTCTAATTTAACTTAATGAAATCATTCATTTTTTATAAATGTAGATTTAATTCAGATGGAGTTTTTACTCCATCTAAATTTTTAAAATTAATTATTTTTTTTGTTGAAAAATATCGAAAAAATAACTGATAAATAGTTAAAAATCTTTAATTATTGGAATATATTTTTCTTCATAAGATTAGGTTTTACAAGGCTTTAAACCATATTTAAGAAAAAAATAAAAAAATATGAAAAAACTGTTGACATAACAAGATATATTATATATAATAAATCTTGTCGTTAAGAGCAAATGTTCTTATACATGCCGAAGTGGCGGAACTGGCAGACGCACAGGACTTAAAATCCTGCGGTGGTTAAACACCGTACCGGTTCGATTCCGGTCTTCGGCACCAATTAATAACGCGGGGTGGAGCAGTTGGCAGCTCGTCGGGCTCATAACCCGAAGGTCGTAGGTTCGAGTCCTGCCCCCGCTACCATTAAAATATTATATGGCGGGATAGCTCAGTTGGCTAGAGCATTCGGTTCATACCCGAAGGGTCGCAGGTTCAAATCCTGTTCCCGCTACCATTTAAATGATGTCCTGCCGAAGTGGCGGAACTGGCAGACGCACAGGACTTAAAATCCTGCGGTGGTTAAACACCGTACCGGTTCGATTCCGGTCTTCGGCACCATTTAAATTACAATATTAACTATTAATTTCAAACATATGGCGGGATAGCTCAGTTGGCTAGAGCATTCGGTTCATACCCGAAGGGTCGCAGGTTCAAATCCTGTTCCCGCTACCATTAAAAATGATGTCTTGCCGAAGTGGCGGAACTGGCAGACGCACAGGACTTAAAATCCTGCGGTGGTTAAACACCGTACCGGTTCGATTCCGGTCTTCGGCACCATTTTTTTTAGCACATACAAAGTAATAACGCGGGGTGGAGCAGTTGGCAGCTCGTCGGGCTCATAACCCGAAGGTCGTAGGTTCGAGTCCTGCCCCCGCTACCATAAAAAGTCCTGCCGAAGTGGCGGAACTGGCAGACGCACAGGACTTAAAATCCTGCGGTGGTTAAACACCGTACCGGTTCGATTCCGGTCTTCGGCACCAACTTTTAAAACTAAATAAATTATAATAACGCGGGGTGGAGCAGTTGGCAGCTCGTCGGGCTCATAACCCGAAGGTCGTAGGTTCGAGTCCTGCCCCCGCTACCATAAAGTCCTGCCGAAGTGGCGGAACTGGCAGACGCACAGGACTTAAAATCCTGCGGTGGTTAAACACCGTACCGGTTCGATTCCGGTCTTCGGCACCAAAAAAGCAATCAATTATGATTGCTTTTTTTTTGTATAAAATTCTATCTAAAAGCTAAGTTCTTTTTATCTTTTCCTATTTACTAATCTATAAGTTTGACAAATTGGACAAATCTCTTTAGTTCTAAAAATTTTTTCTTTTTTATATAATTTATTGCAAATTTGATTAAGCTGATTAACAGGTGTTATTTTTAGAGTCTTACTAAGACAGGAATCACATAGCGGAGCACTAGAGGAATTTATAAGTAGCTCTACTTTATCAATGTTGGACAGATTATCTAAAGAGTTGTCTGAGTCTAATAAAAATATATCAGAAAAATTTGTTACATCTGGAAGTGTAGGTTCTAAAGTAATGTCTTTTAAATCCTCTTCATATTTGTTATTATCATAAATATTTATAATTTTTTCTAAAGTAAATTCGATTTTGGTTGAATCATCTGATTTTATTATTTCAATTTTCCCAAATTCATTTGCAATCATGTGTAAGACAGTATCACTATATTTATTTATGACTATCAAATCTCTTTCATTAAAGATTGGTCTTAAAAAATTAGATTCTATATTAATCTCCCAGCCGTTAAAGTTAATAATATCCATAAAATAAATCCTCCTTTAATTTTAAATTATCCTTATATTACCATAATATTGAGATATAATAAAGAATTTAATAGTAGGTATGAAAATAAGTATTTTGATATATTTTAAGCTGAAGTTTAAAAAACTTTTTGATAAATAAAAACAAAATAATATTAAAAATTCTTTTTTTATGTGCCTTATAAATGGGGAATTTGATATAAAACAAAATATTATGTAGTTTTAAGATTTTTTTAAGTATGTTTTGTCTTACGATTGAATGAATATTAGACAATAATATGACATATATTTATGTCTTTAATTGGTACAATTTCCCTATAAATATTTGATTTTAATTTTGATTATAGATATTTGATCAATTAAATAGGGGGAGTAATATGCAGTACGGTGCGAATGTAAAAAATTATGTGAGAAGTGATAGTACAAAAAATATAAGTACTAGTGGAGTTAATGTTGATGATAATTATGTGAAGTTTATATTTATTGCTATTTCAAGTATTTTCTTAAGTAGAGTTTATTTTAAGATAGATTTAGCATTTATTCAAAATATAGCACCGCTTGGGGTTCTATTTGTTTTAAGTGTCTGTTTAGATGACATAAAAAGTGCTATTATTGCCCTAGTTAGTAGTATTATAGGGTATGTTAGTATTTCTCGGGGAATAGAAGAGACTTCAACTTTTATAGTGTTAGGAATAGGTGTTGTAGCATATAATTTTCTAGTCCAAAAGAAAAGCAAGCAGGTAAAGATTGTAGGATCATTTGTTTTAAGTGTTTTAACATTTTTTATTGCTGGAGTTCTTATGGATAAAAGGGATTATTTTAGTTCTTTATATGTTGCAAGTATTATTACTCTAATTATGATTCCTGCTTTTTGTATAGTTTCTTATTCATACAGATGTATAAATAATTTTAAACTAGAGAGTTATATAAATAATGATGAACTTATTAGTATAGAGATTTTAATTGCATTAGTGATAGTTGGATTTGGAAATATTGGAGTATTCAATATTCAACTTTTAGATATTGCAGCTATATTTTTTGTATTCTTTATAAGTTTTGTTGGAAGAGAAAATTTAGGTGTTACATCTGGAATTATAGTTGGACTTGTTTGTGGAATTGTGACTAATAAAATAGGATTTTATTTAGTTATATTAGGCGTGGGATCTTTAGTTGTAACTTTATTTAGGGAATCAGGAAAGTTTTTTTCATATATAGTTTTCAATATTTCAATTTTATTGTTAGCACTTTATATGAAGGAGCTTAATGTATATACATTGACAGAAATTTTAGTTGGTAGCACAGCTCTTTTATGTATTCCAAATAAGTTAATTAAGAGGATAAAAGTTGAACTTGATAGTAATACGAAGCGAGAGTGCGATGGAGAAAAGCATTTTAATAAGGTTAAAGCAGAATTAATGTTTAGGCTTAATGATTTCACAGGTGTGCTTACAACTATGGGAAGTACGCTTGGTAATATGGTTGAAAATGAAAGTTTAGTAAATCAAAATAAGGGCGAAGAGCTTGTAGATAACTTAGCAGATAGAGTTTGTAGTACCTGTGATTATAAATCTACTTGTTGGAAGAGAGAGTTACATGAGACTTATAGTTCGTTTAGAGAACTTATACAGTCGTTTGAAGAGGGAAATTATAATTTTCCTATAGCATTAAAGAAGAAATGTTTAAAAGAAGCAGCACTTTCAAGAGAAGCTGAAGAAGTTGTAAAGAAACATATAGCAGATGAACTTTTAAAGAAAAGACTTAGTGAAGGGCGTAGAATATTAGCAAGTCATATAGAAAATATGTCAGATACAATAAAAGAAGTAGTGGATGATTTTGACTCAGAGGTAGTGTTAGATTTAGAAATTGAAAGGACTGTTAAGAAAACTTTGCTACGTAATAATATAAAATTTTATGATCTGATTGCGTACTCAGATAAAGATGGAAGAATCAATATAAAAGTTGAAATGAATGATTGTGGTGGTTGTAATTTCTGTGTTAAGACAATTTTACCATTATTAAATAAGGTTATTGGAAGAAAACTTTGTATATCTAATGAATGTAGAATTAGTGCTAGAACTGGAAGGTGTGACATACATATACAGGAAGCACCTAAATTTAAGGTTGTATCTAGTATTGCATTATCACCAAAAGAAGGTGAAAAGTATATCGGAGATTCTTATAGTTTTGGTAAGACAAGAGATGGAAATCATATGGTATTATTATGCGATGGTATGGGAACAGGTGCTAGAGCTGGGGTTGAAAGTAAGATGGCTGTAGAAATGATAGAAAAGTTTTCAGAAGGTGGATTTAGCGAAAAAACTGCTATAAATACTATTAATTCTATTATGAATATTAAGTTTTCAGAAGAAGAAAGATTTTCAACTTTAGATATGCAAAAAGTTAATTTATATGATGGATCAGTAAAGTTTTTAAAAGTTGGAGCTATGGAAAGTTTTATTAAACGAGGTAGTAAAATAAAAATTATAGATTCTAAGACTTTGCCATTTGGTGTATTAGACAAGCCTGATATTGATGAGCATAGTGAAAAAATAAAAGGTGGAGATTTTATAGTTACGATAACAGATGGTATTTTAGATTTATTTAAAGACGGAGATCTAGATAATAAATGGCTTATTGAACTTTTAGAGGAGACTAATTCAAAAGTACCAAAAGATCTAGCTAATGAGATATTAGATAAAGCTAAGTCGTTTAATAATGGAAAAGCTAAGGATGATATGACTGTTATAGTATCTAAAATTTATAATGCTTAGTTATTGTAAATTAATTGTAAATAAATATTTGTGAAATATAGCCGTTTAAATGGAATAAGTGAGAGTATTCCTTAAACGGCTATAGTTCTTTTATTAATTACAATAAACTAGTAATATGATATAATTATTACTATAATTTTAATGAATGGAGTGTGTATATTTATTGAAGGATAAAGTTTTAAAATATATTTCTGAGAACTCCATGATTAAAGAAGGCGATAGAGTTCTTGTAGCTTTATCTGGGGGTCCAGATTCTGTATGTTTATTACATTTATTAAGTGTTCTTAGAAAAGATTTAGGTATTAAAATTTTTGCTGCGCATGTAAATCATTTAATTAGAGGTGAAGAAGCTTTTAATGATGAGGAATATGCTAGAAGCTTATGTGAAAGTTTAGATATAAAGTTTTTTGCTAAAAGAGTAAAAGTTGAGCAGGTAGCTAAAGAAAAAGGAATTTCTACTGAAATGGCTGGTAGAGATGAAAGATATAATTTTTTTGATGAAATACGAAAGAGAGAAAATATAGATAAAATAGCTATAGCTCATAATGCAAATGATCAAGCAGAAACTCTTATAATGAGGATTATGAGAGGAACAGGGCTTGAAGGACTTGTTGGAATTAAGCCTATAAGAGGTGGCATTTTCATAAGACCTATACTTTCTTTAACTAGAGATGAAATAGAATCATACTGTGATATTAATAATTTACAGCCAAAAATTGATAAAACTAATTTAGAGGATATTTATTCTAGAAATAAGGTTAGAATAAATATGATTCCATATATTAAGGAGCATTTTAATCCTGATATAGTTACTACTATGAATAGGTTAGCACATAATGCTTTGGTGGATTCTAAATTCATTGATAGTGTTGTTGATGAAAAGTATGATATTTATTGTAATAACAGAGGTAATAGCATTGTTATTAGTGCAGATGCATTTAGTTGTGATGAAGCAATAATAACAAGAGTTGTTAGACGAGCACTTATGAAGGTTTCGAATGTATTTAATAATTTTGAGTTAAAACATATCTATGATGTATTAGCGCTTCAAAAAGGAGAAACAGGAAAAAGAATTAGTTTAACAAATGATATTATTGCAATAAATCAATATGCAGATATTGTTATCGCTAATAAGTTTGATTTAGAAGAATATTCAGATGATGAAGAAATAAGCTTTAAGATAAAAGATATCATTGAAAATTCAAAGGAAGTTAAGTTTAATTCTTATAATTTCAAATTTGAAATAATTGAAAATGATGGTCAAATTAATTTTAATAATGCAAAAGAAAAATATTTTAATTTTGATGATGTAGAGGTTATAACTTTAAGAACTAGAAAAAATGGTGATAAAATTATGCCTTTTGGGTCAAAAGTAAGTAAAAAGCTAAAAGATATATTCATTAGTTCAAAGGTTCCAAAAGAGGATAGGGATAGAATTCCTGTACTTGTGTTTGATGATAATATATCATGGATTGTAGGGCTTAGAACTAGTGAATTATTTAAAATAAATCAAAAAAATAGAAAGCTTTTAAAAATAAGCTTTTAATTGAAAGGAATAGGTAGCGTTATGGTTGATATTAAGAATGACATTCAGGAAATTTTATATTCAGAGGAACAATTAAAAGACAAGATTAAAGAAATGGGAGCTAAAATCAGTGAAGATTATGCTGGAAGAGAGCTTTTAATAGTTGGAATTTTAAAAGGGTCTGCTATATTTGCATCTGATTTATTAAGATGTATTAGTATACCTTGTGAGTTAGATTTTATGTCAGTATCTAGTTATGGAAAATCTTCAAAGAGTTCAGGAATTGTTAGAATTTTAAAAGATTTAGATGATAATATAGAAGGAAAACATGTGTTACTTGTAGAAGATATAGTAGATACAGGAACAACTTTAAGTTACTTATTAGAATATTTAAAAGCTAGAAAAGCAGCTAGCATAGAAATAGTTGCACTTCTTAATAAAGAATCAGGAAGAACAGAAAGGGTTAATGTTAAGTATTACGGATTTGATGTTCCTGATGAGTTTATTGTTGGGTATGGAATAGATTATGCAGAGAATTATAGAAACTTACCATTTATAGGAAGTTTAAAAAGAGAAATATATCAAAAATAAGTTAATTGAGAAAGAGGGGGATACTTGATGAAGAAAAAAATGTCGAGTAGCTTTGCTTGGATTTTTATACTTGCTTTTATAATTATTGCAGCATATTTTTTAGTAATGAGTAGTAGTGCAAATAATTCTATAAGTTATTCTCAGTTTAAAACGCTTTGGCAAACTAACCAAGTACAAAGTGTAGTAATTAGAGGAGATGAAATTCACGGTAAAGTAAAGGATGCAAGTAAGAATAATGGTCAAGAACAATTTGAGGTTGAAGTTCCACAACAACAATTTACACAACTTCAAAATGAGTCCAAAAATGATGCTGTTGTTATCAAATATATGCCACCAAGAAATAGTTACCAATGGATACTAATAGGTCTTATAATATTTGCTATTATAGTAATTATGGCTCTTTTTATGATGATGATGTCACAACAAGGTCAAGGTGGAAATGGGAACAAAGGTGCTATGAATTTTGGGCAAAGTAGAGCGAAAATGGCAAATCCTGATGCACAAAAAGTTAATTTTAAAGATGTTGCAGGGGCAAAAGAAGAAAAGGAAGAACTTGAAGAAATAGTTGATTTTCTAAAAGAACCTAGCAGATATGTTGATATGGGTGCAAGAATACCAAAAGGAGTTCTTTTAGTAGGGCCTCCTGGAACAGGAAAAACATTACTTGCAAAAGCTGTTGCTGGAGAGGCTGGAGTTCCTTTCTTTAGTATTTCGGGTTCAGACTTTGTAGAAATGTTTGTTGGTGTAGGAGCTTCAAGGGTTAGAAGTTTATTTGAACAGGCTAAGAAAAATGCGCCTTGTATTATTTTTATAGATGAAATTGATGCTGTTGGAAGACAAAGAGGTGCAGGATTTGGTGGAGGACATGATGAAAGAGAGCAAACTCTAAATCAGTTACTTGTTGAAATGGATGGATTTGGAGCTAATGAAGGAATAATAATGGTTGCAGCAACAAATAGACCAGATATTTTAGATCCAGCTCTTTTAAGACCAGGTAGATTTGATAGACAAATAGTAGTTGGAGCACCAGATGTTCAAGGTAGAAGAGAAATATTAAATGTTCATGTTAGAAATAAAGTTCTTGATGACTCTATAGATTTAGATGTATTAGCAAAAAGAACACCAGGATTTACTGGAGCTGATATAGAAAATCTTACAAATGAGGCAGCTCTTTTAGCAGTTAGAAAGAATAAGAGTAAGATTGATATGGATGATATGGAAGAGGCTATTACAAGAGTTATAGCAGGGCCAGAGAAGAAGAGTAAAGTTATTAATGACTATGATAAAAAGCTTACAGCTTACCATGAAGCAGGTCATGCTGTTGTTATGAGATCTCTTCCTAATGCAGATCCAGTACATGAAATAAGTATTATTCCTAGAGGAATGGCTGGCGGATATACAATGCACTTCCCAGATGAGGATAGAAGTTATGTATCTAAGAAAAAGCTAAAGGCTGATATGGTTGGACTTCTTGGAGGAAGACTTGCAGAGCATATAATACTTGATGATATTAGTACAGGAGCGAAAAATGATATAGACAGAGTAAGTAAAATTGCGAGAGCTATGGTTATGCATTATGGTATGAGTGACGTAGTTGGAACTATATCATTTGGAGATGATGGTGGAGAAGTATTTTTAGGTAGAGATATTGGTAAGTCAAGAAACATAAGTGAAGAGACAAGTGCTCTTTTAGATAGAGAAGTTAAGGCACTTGTAGATGAGGCTTATGAGAATACTGAAAAATTACTTAGAGAGAATATTTCAAAGTTACATGCTGTTGCACAGGTATTGATAGAAAAAGAAAAGATTGATGGAGAAGAGTTCGAGAGAATTTATACAGAATCTTAATTAAAGGGCTATTTCGTATTTTACGAAATGGCCTTTTTCTTTTATAGTTTATTTGATATGAATTTAAAAAATAAATTATATGACGAAAGATTGTAAAAATAAAATTGAAAATATTCGTTATTATTCTTTAAATTATAATTAAAACTAGTTATAATAACTTATATAGAATTTTAGTATTTGAAATAAAGGGGTGTTGCAATATGAAGACAGATATAGAGATAGCTCAAAGTGCAAAAATGGAACCAATTGTTAAAATAGCACAGAAAATAGGATTAGATGAAGATGATTTAGAATTATACGGAAAATATAAGTGTAAGATAGGATTAGATGTCTTTGATAAATATAAGGATAATAAAGATGGGAAGTTAGTTTTAGTAACAGCTATTAACCCAACACCTGCTGGTGAAGGTAAATCAACAGTTACAGTAGGTCTTGGCCAAGCTTTTAATAGAATAGGGAAAAAATCTATTATAGCTTTAAGAGAACCATCTCTTGGACCTGTATTTGGAATTAAAGGAGGAGCTGCTGGTGGTGGAAATGCACAAGTTGTTCCTATGGAAGATATCAACTTACATTTTACTGGAGATATGCATGCTATAACGTCAGCGAATAATTTGCTTTGTGCAGCTATAGATAATCATATACACCAAGGAAATGCTTTAGGTATAGATTCTAGAAGAATAGTATTTAAAAGAGTTTTAGATATGAATGATAGAGCTTTAAGAGATATTGTTGTTGGAATGGGTGGAAAAGTAAATGGATTCTTAAGAGAAGATGGATTTATGATTACCGTTGCATCAGAAATAATGGCTATATTATGCATGGCGAATGGTTTATCAGATTTAAAAGAAAGAATGGGAAAAATACTTGTTGCTTATAATTTAAATGGAGAACCTGTGTATGCTAAAGATTTAGAAGTTCAAGGAGCTATGGCACTTCTTATGAAAGATGCTATAAAACCTAATTTAGTGCAGACTTTAGAAAATACTCCAGCTATTATTCATGGAGGACCTTTTGCAAATATAGCACATGGTTGTAATTCAATTGTTGCTACAAAAATGGCTTTAAGATTATCTGATATAACTGTAACAGAAGCAGGGTTTGGAGCAGATCTTGGAGCTGAAAAATTTATGGATATCAAGTGTAGATATGGAAATTTAAAGCCCGATTGTGTTGTTTTAGTTGCAACAATAAGAGCATTAAAACATCATGGTGGTGTTCAAAAAGCTGAGCTTTCAAAAGAAAATGTTGAAGCTCTAGCAAAAGGTGTAGAAAACTTAGAAAAGCAAATAGAGAATATAGAAGCATTTGGTGTTCCTGTAGTTGTGGCTATTAATAAATTTATTACTGATACTAGAGCCGAAGTTGAATTTGTTAAAGCTTTTTGTGAAGAAAAGAATGTTATGGTTTCTGAAGCAGATGTATGGGAAAAAGGTGGAGAAGGTGGAGAGGATTTAGCGCTTAAAGTTATTGAGACTATAGAAGAAAAACCTTCAAACTTTAGCCCAATATATGATTCAGATGAAACAATTAAAGAAAAAATATTAAAAATAGCTAGAACTATTTATGGAGCAGATGATGTTGTATATACAGCAGAAGCTATAAAGCAGATTGCTGATATAGAAAAGTTTGGAATGGATAAATATCCAGTTTGCATGGCTAAAACACAAACTTCTTTATCTGATAATCCAGCTCTTCTTGGAAGACCAAGAGGATTTAATATTACTGTTAAAGAGGTTAGAGTATCTAATGGTGCTGGATTTGTGGTTGTTCAAACAGGGAATATAATGACTATGCCAGGTCTTCCAAAAGTACCAGCTGCAAATAGAATGGACATTAGTGAATCAGGTGAAATTGAAGGATTATTTTAAATTTTTAGCTAATAGGTTTTGCCTATTAGCTTTTTTATCTAATAGTTAATTTTTTTGGAATATTTTATTTTGTTATAAAGTAGAACTAATTTGGGGGTGCCTTAAAAAAATAAGAGAAATATTATTTAAATCTTTAATTAAAACGAGTAAAAGGTAGAATTAGAACTTTTCTTTAATATTAGTAAAAACATTAGTTGATAAGTTAATTTGTATAGAAAATGTCTAAATTTAATGAATTTATAAAAAAATTTACTTTTGAAAATATTTACTTGCTTTTGTAATCCTTGTGAATGCTTGACAAATGAAGAGTTGTTGATAAAATTATATTGTATATTTAAAGAAATTTAAATGTATTGTATAGCAGCCATAAGAGGCTGCTTTTAATTATATTAAGGTGGTGTACACATGATTCTGTTAATCGACGCTGGTAATACAAATATTGTATTAGGTCTCAGTAAGAACGATGATTATATAGCTAGTTGGAGAATATCTACTGACGCTAAAAAAACTTCAGATGAATATGCTATTCAAGTTATGCAACTGTTTAATCAAAGCAATATAGATCCAAGTGCTGTAGAGGGGATAATAATTTCTTCTGTTGTGCCAAATATAATGCATTCAGTTGAGAATATGGTTAGAAAATGCTTCAAAAAAGAAGCTTTAGTTATAGGTCCAGGAATTAAAACAGGAATTAATATAAAATATGATAATCCAAGAGAAGTTGGAGCAGATAGAATTGTTAATGCAGTAGCGGCTTATGAAATGTATAAAAAATCTCTAATAGTTGTAGATTTTGGTACAGCTACTACTTATTGCGCCATAAATGAGCATGGTGATTATCTTGGAGGGAATATTTGTCCGGGTATAAGAATTGCCTCAGAGGCTCTTTATGAAAAGGCTGCTAAGCTTCCAAGGGTAGAGTTAGAAAAACCTAAGAGTATAATATGCAAAAATACAGTAACTAGTATGCAAGCTGGGATAATATATGGATATATTGGTCAGGTGGAATATATAGTTAAAAAGATGAAGGAAGAGATGCTAGCTTTAGGAGAAAAGGAACCATATGTAATAGCAACAGGTGGATTAGCAAATCTTATATATAAAGATACTAAATCTATTGATAAAATAGAGCCAAGATTAACACTAGAAGGATTAAAAATTCTTTATGAAAAAAATAAGGAGTAATAAATAATGAAAATAGGAAATGTACAGCCTGATGGACATGTTTTTTTAGCACCGATGGCAGGAGTTACTGATATAACATTCAGAGGTCTTTGTAAAGAAATGGGATGTGGTATGGTATATACTGAAATGGTTAGTTCAAGAGCATTATATCATGGTAATGATAAAACTGAGGAGCTTATGGAAGTCTCAGAAAAAGAAGAACCAGTTGCTTGTCAGATGTTTGGTAATGATCCTGAAATTATGGCATATGCGGCTGAAAAATATTTCAATCCAAGAGAAGATATTTGTATTATAGATATAAATATGGGATGTCCAGCGCCTAAAGTAACTAAAAATGACGATGGATCTTCTCTTTTAAAAGATCCAAAACAGGCTAGCAAAATAGTTGCTGCTGTTAAAAAAGTTGCAACTAAGCCAGTAACTGTTAAAATAAGAACTGGTTACTATAATAATGAAATAGTTGCTGTTGAGTTTGCGAAAATGTTAGAGGATGCAGGTGTAGATGCGATAGCAATACATGGTAGAACAAAAGAACAAATGTATACAGGAAAAGCAAACTGGGATATTATTAGACAAGTTAAAGAGGCTGTTTCTGTGCCTGTTATAGGTAATGGTGATGTTTTTACAGCTGAAGATGCTATTAGAGTGAAAAATGAATCTAATGTTGATGGAATAATGGTTGCTAGAGGTAGTATAGGTAATCCATGGATTTTTAGTCAAATAGAACAGGCTTTAAGAGGAGAAAAGGTTCATATTCCTACAGCTGAAGAAAGAATAGCAATGTGCATAAAACATCATGAATTATCAATTGCTAATAAAGGACCTGCTGTTGGTATAAGAGAAATGAGAAGACATACAACAGGATATTTAAAGGGAATAAAAAATTCTGCTGAAATGAGAAATAGACTTAATACTATAAATGATGCAAAAGAGGTTATTGAAACTCTTAACGAATATAGAGAATTTGTTATAAAAGAAGGTTTATAGGAATACTATTAGTATACAATTACTAGTTTTA
>JBOFRC010000360.1:0-21368 GCA_051650825.1 Sarcina sp.
AAGGATTAGAAGTAAATAAAACAGGTTTAGCGAATGAGATAAATAAGGCAAATGCAATTTTAAAAACACCAACAGAATATACATCTGCTAGTATTAAAGCATTAGAGAATATTAGTAGTGAAGCAAGTAAAGTCTTAAACAATCAAAACGCAACACCAGAGCAAGTTAAAGAAATAGGAACGGATTTAATAAATGCAATTAAAGATTTAAAAGCTAATAAAGATAATCTTGTAAATGAGATAAAAGTAGCAAAAGCAAAACTTGTAAATAAGGATGAATATTCATCTACTACAGTAAATGCACTAAATAACGAACTTACAAATGCAGAAAAAATTAATGCAAATACAAATGCAACAGTAAGTGAAGTAAGCAGTGCGGTTAAAGCATTAGAAAATAGTATTGCAGATTTAAAGCCTAATAAAGATGGTCTTGAAAAAACAGTCAATGATGCTGATAAAATTCTTGGAATTGCAAACGGATATACAAAAAATACTGTAGATGTTCTTAATAATGCAATTTTAAATGGACAAAAAGTTTTAAGTAATCCAAATGCTACAACAAAACAAATTAATGATGCAATTAATAGTATTGATATTGCGATAAAATCTTTAAAAGCAAATAAAAAAGAACTTGAAAATGTGATAAATGAAGCTGAGAAAATATTTGCTAATTCAAACGAATACACTATGCAAAGTATCCAAAATCTTAGCAATTTTGTTATAGCAGGTCAAACTATTATGAATAATCCAAAGGCAACACCAGCAGAAATTAGAATAGCAGTTGTGAGTATTTTAAGTGGTATAGATGGATTAGAGGTTAATAATCAAGGGTTAGAAATAGCAATAAAAGCCGGAGAAGCTAAATTAGAGATTGGAAAAGAATATACACCTGATAGTCTTAAGACTCTTAATGAAGCAATTTTAACTGGTGAAAAAATTGCTAGTGAGGCAAACAGAACTCCGCAAACTGTAAAAGAAGCAGAGCAAGCAATCAATGTAGCTATTAAAGATCTTGTTAAAGTACCTATTAGTGTAAACCCAAAGGATACTGGAAATAAGCCGTCAGATAGTGGAACACATAACACTCCAAGTACAACAGGAGGAGATAAGACGGGAACAACACCATCTAAACCAGATGGAAGCAAGCCGTCAGATAGTGGAACACATAACACTCCAAGTACAACAGGAGGAGATAAGACGGGAACAACACCACCTAAATCAGATGGAAGCAAGCCGTCAGATAGTGGAACACATAACACTCCAAGTACAACAGGAGGAGATAAGACAGGAACAACACCATCTAAACCAGATGGAAGCAAGCCGTCAGATAGTGGAACACATAGCACTCCAACTACAACAGGAGGAGATAAGACAGGAACAACACCATCTAAACCAGATGGAAGCAAGCCGTTAGATAGTGGAACACATAACACTCCAAGTACAACAGGAGGAGATAAGACGGGTGTAACACCATCTAAACCAGATGGAAGCAAGCCGTCAGATAGTGGAACACATAACACTCCAAGTACAACAGGAGGAGATAAGACAGGAACAACACCATCTAAATCAGGTGGAAGCAAGCCGTTAGATAGTGGAACACATAACACTCCAAGTACAACAGGAGGAGATAAGACAGGAACAACACCATCTAAACCAGATGGAAGCAAGCCATCGGATAGTGGAGCAAATAATACTGCAAGTACAAATAATCAAACAGGTAACGTATTAGGGAATACGTCTAATAATAATAGTCAAAATACAGGTAGTGGTTCTATATGGAATGAAGCAAATCAGATTTGGAATAATGTTAGTAATGGAGTGAGTACGGAGTGGAACAATATTTGGAGTTCTTCAAATAATTCACCAAACAAAAATTCTAATAAGTCCAATGTAATAACTAAATTAGATGTTCCAAGTTTAAATGGAACAACTAGTTCTAATGCTACTCTAAATAATTCTGATAGAATAAGTGAAAAGTCACAACCTTCAAGTAGTGTGGCAACAGTGAAATCTGATAAGTCTAGTAATGCTACTAAAGTAGGAGAAACTAAAACTAATGATACACAAGATGCAAATAGTAATAATACTAGTACTAATGAAAGTACTAGTAAAAGTCCAACTATAGGCACAAATAATGATGTTGAAAAAGATGTTGCATATAGTCTGCTAGGAGTAATTCTTGCGGGACTAGCTGCGGGTGGAGTGTATTTTGGAATTAAAAAAAGAAAAAAAGATGATGAATAATTAAAAAAATGTAAGCCTAGCAAATTTGCTAGGCTTATTTTCATAAGAATATATAATATATATTTATAAAAAAAATTTTTAAATTATGTTGACATGATAAAAAATAGCTAGTATAATAACTCTTGTAGCTAGGAGAGATGGTCGAGCTGGCTTAAGGCACCGGTCTTGAAAACCGGCGTACGTTTACGCGTACCGTGGGTTCAAATCCCACTCTCTCCGCCATTTTTTTTACCCTTTTTTAAAAAGGGAAAAAATGGAGAATTACTCAAGTGGCTGAAGAGGCGCCCCTGCTAAGGGTGTAGGTCGGGCAACTGGCGCCCGGGTTCAAATCCCGGATTCTCCGCCAAAAAACCTAGTTTTTTAACTAGGTTTTTTTTGTTTGCTTTTTTATTTAATAGTTAAGTTCACTAAGATATTGTTTTTTATGGCATAGAAATAGGAAATGTATTGATATAGAACTTAGTAGCTAGATTATATTAGAGATTTTAGTATTTTAACTTAAGTTGAGAAAATGCTCACACTTCAAATTTTAGATAAGCGGTGAGTAGTTTTATGTAATTATTTTAGTATAAAGTATGCGTAGTAATTAAATAATAAAATTAAAGTACAAAAGAAGGAGAGAGTATTATTGAAAAAGAAATTACCATTATCGGTTCATATAGCTAATTTTTGTGGTGGACTTAGTATTTTAGGTGGCTTACTTACGTTCTTATCAGGAATAGTATTAGGTATTATATCTTTAGTAGCTGCAGTTATAGCAATTAAAAAGCATAAAGAAGGCATGAAGATATTAATACTGCCTATAATAGGTTTGATAGTGAGTTTAGCTGCTTTAATTTTATATATAGTGGTAGGACCTTTACATTAAATATATTTTTTATTTAAGTTTTTGAAGAAAAAATAATATTTTATCTATAATTTAGTAAATAGGTTCTATTATTAAGTATTTTTTTTATTATCTAAAGTTAGTAATTTAGCCAATTTAAAATAAAATTAAAAAAATTTAATAAAAAAATAATTTTTTTGTTGACATGGATATATTAGACTGATATAATAATTCTTGTAGTTCGGAGAGATGGTCGAGCTGGCTTAAGGCACCGGTCTTGAAAACCGGCGTACGTTTACGCGTACCGTGGGTTCAAATCCCACTCTCTCCGCCATATTTTTTTATAATCAGCTTGGAGAATTACTCAAGTGGCTGAAGAGGCGCCCCTGCTAAGGGTGTAGGTCGGGCAACCGGCGCCCGGGTTCAAATCCCGGATTCTCCGCCAAAAACCTAGTTTTTTAACTAGGTTTTTTTGTTGTTTAAAAATAAATTTATTTAAATATAAGACATCGAATTATTTTTAATTTAAAAATAGAAATTCTTTGAAAAATATATTAGTAAAAATGAAAAAATATATTATAGGTAAGTCAAAAAAATAGAAAAAAATTTTATTTTTCAGAAAAATATTTAAAAAAATATCTGAAAAAGTTATAAATAGAAATTAAAATACTAGTCCTTGAATAAAAGACAAATGTATTTTTATACAGGAATTAGATTTATTTGATCGGTGATATTTTTGACTTTGTGAGTATCTTTAGTGTTTTCAAAAATACCATAAAACTATGAGGTGAGCAAGGCAAATGTATAGTATTTTTAACTAACAATTTTAGATGGATTAGAATATACTTATTGTGAAAACTACTCTAAATTAGAACTTTATATATTATGTATTAACTGCTAATAGTTCATGAAAGATACTTAGAAGTTTGATTAAATTGCAAGTCTTAAAATGATAGGAATATAAGTTTAAAATAGTAAAAGCCTACATTATACTTAAGTATAATGTAGGCTTTTAAGGTTATATCTCACCTTTTCGTTTTCTTCTAGTGTATCTTATATGAAGGATTAATCCTATTGCTCCAAATAATACAGGTCCCATTGCTACCCAGAAAGTGTTTGACCAGCTTCCACTAAGCCCTGGTTGTATTATAGAGAATACATTAGTGAAAGTAACTGCAACGAAACAGATAATTCCAACGATAATTCCCCATGTTTTATTAAAGAATACATATTCTTTTTTTATTGAATCATTTCTTTTAAATTTGATGTATGCGAATACTATAAATGATATTGGAACAGTACCAGCAACAAATGACATTAGTGTTATTTTGTTAAATAGTGATGATACTGAGTTACCACCAAACCCAAGTAATAACATGAATGCGACAACTATTACTGTTTGAATTGCTATCATTGCTGAAGGTAATCCATGTTTATTAGATTTTGTTATTTTTTCAGGTAAAACACCTTTTGGAAGTCCTTCTAATAAGTGTTTAATTGGGCTATATATTCTAAGTGGCATTGATGTAAATCCTATTAATACAAGTATATTAAGGACTCTATTTACCCACATACCAAGTTGTATAGCGTTATTTGGAGACATTCCAAATTCAGTTCCAAGTCTATAAAATTGTTGTTGTGTTATGTAGATTGTGTAGTTTGCTAAGTTAACTTTTCCGCTACCGAAAGTATCATTCCAGTTACATACCATTCCTGTAATAATGATGATTGCGATATATAGTACCATTATTATTACTGTTGAAAGGATAATGGCTTTTGGCACATTTTTCTTAGCGTTTTTAACTTTATCTACAAGCCCAGCACTATTTTCCATTCCAGCAAATACGAAGATAGTAAATACCATAAATGCGATTGCAGGAAGTACAGAAGAGTAGCTAGGGTTAGGTCCATAGAAATAATTTTGTATATGTGATGGATCAAATCCTTGTGCGAATTTGAAACCTGATAATGCGAATACTAAAAGTCCTCCACCCATAATTAATATATGTGAAATAATAACTGTTACTATTGATATATTAGATAGGAAAGTCATTCTTTTAAGTCCTCTAGTAGACATAAAACCTACTATAATCATGTAAGCTGCACCTATGATTGCTATTGTTTCAGGGGAATTAAACCCTAGAAAATGCCATGACGCAGTTGTATCTTTACCGAATAGTGCAACAGAGATGTTAACTGTAATTGCTGTTGCTGAAAACCATAATACTACGAAAGCTCCATACCATATGAATGTTCCAATTAAACTAAATCTCTCACCTACGGCTTCTGACATCCATGAATAAATTCCACCACTTTTATGTTTAAAGGCAGAACTCATTTCGGCAACTATGAATGAATAAGGGATAAAATAAACAATTGCAGCTATTACCACATAGGTTATTGATGCATATCCCATTTGATAATAGATTTGTTGAGCATTTTGTAATCCGTAGACTGTTAAGAAGATAATTCCAACGAAACTCATAAAGGAAATTTTATATTTTTTATCTTCTTCTAATATTATCTCTTTTGATGAATCTTGCATAATTTTCTTTGATTACTTTCTAAAAATATGTTCGACAATTTTAGAAAAATAATTTTCTCCTTTCGTATATTTATACATATTAATTTATATTTATACACTTATGTGCTAAATTCTTTTAATAACTACAAAAAACATTATACTATATTTTAACGTTTTTTTAAAGAATATAAATGAAATTTTAATAAACTATAAAAATTCTATGAATAAATAGAATTATATGCATTATATATATTTAGATACTGAACTTATTTTAAATATCCAAATTATTTATAATAAAATGCTTCTTGAATAAATAATCATATTAATATAGAAGTATTTTAAGGTGATTTGTATGAGTCGATTAAATAGGATAAATAAATTATTGGAAAATGTGAAAGTTTTAAATTTAAAACTTTCAGATAAAGTTGTAATTTTTAGTGATTGTCATAGGGGCGATGGTAGCTTTAGAGATAGTTTGTTCCCAAACACCAATATATATACTGCTGCTTTAAGATATTATTATAATGCAGGTTTTACTTATATAGAGGCTGGAGATGGGGATGAATTATGGAAGTTTACTAAGATAGAAGATATAATGTACGCTCATGAAGATGAATATCAAATATTGAGGGATTTTAAAAGAGAAAATAGATTTTATATGATTTATGGAAATCATGATGATATTAAATCAAAAAAGAGTTTTAAAAGAATAATTTCTCATAGTAAAAATAATTTGCTTAAAGATTTTTATTTAGATTTAGAAATACATGAGAGTGTTCTTCTAAAAATTGAGGGGAAAGAATATTTAGTTTTTCATGGGCATCAAGTAGATTTTTTAAGTTATGAATTTGCTTGGCTTTCAAAATTTTTGGTTAGGTATATCTGGGGATTTATGAATGGAACTTTATCTTTTAGAGAAATTTTAACTCCAGCAAAGTCTGATAATCTTAGAGAAAAGGTGGATAATAGAGTTTACAAGTGGTGTGAAAAAAATCAAAGATCAGTTATTATTGGTCATACACATAATACTATTTTTCCAAGATGTAATGAAATACAATATTTTAATGCAGGGGCAGGGGTTTTGCCTTACTCTGTGACTTGTATAGAAATCCAAAATGGAACTATAGTTTTAGTTAAATGGACTATTAAGTCAGTAAAAGATGGGATTTTGGCAGTGAGGAAAGAGCTTGTATCAAATCCAAGGAATATTTAGAGTTAATCTTAAAGATAATTTTTTATAAATATTTTACGAATTAAGATAGGTTACTACATTGATTAATAGTAGTAACCTTTTCTTTAATTTAAGGATTTTATTAATAATTGTGCAGTAAATAAATTTAAAGCAAGGGGAATATTATGTACATTGCAAATTCTGATTAAAGCGTCACTGTAAAAATACTTATTTTTTTTGATTTCAAACAGTACAAATAAAGTGTAAAATTATCTTATTGAGATAAGAATTAGATTATAAACATTATTCACATAAATTGTTGATAACTTTTGAAAATAATAATTAGCCTGTGGATAACTTTTGGTTTTAAACAAGAAAGATAGATATTTAGAGGGTTTAGAGGGTGTGGATAAATATAATTAAGATTAATCTAAAGCTTTATATAAATGAAAAGTCGACTTTAATTAGCAGAGCCTATTTTAATATGCCTATTTTTAAAGTTTAGGAATATTAGAGAGGGTAGCTATTAGATAAATATTGGAATAATTGAGGTGAAGATATGTCTTTAAGGATAATTTATGGTAGAGCTGGTGTTGGGAAAAGTTCGTTTTGTATTGAAGAAATAAAGGCTAATATAGAAAATAAAACTTCTAATAAAATGATTTTGATTGTACCTGAGCAATTTACATTTGAAACAGAAAATAGAATGCTTAGAACTATAGGTGAGAAATGTGTTTTGAGTGCAGAAGTTTTGAGTTTTAAGAGATTAGCACAGCGTGTTTTTAGTAATGAAGGGGGAATAACTAAACAGAGTATAAAAGATGCTGGAAAGAGTATGCTTATACATAAGGTTCTTGATGATGTAATTCCTGATATGAAAGTTTTTGGGGTTGCAGCTAAGAAGGAAGGATTTATAGATGTTATTTCTACATTAGTTACTGAGTTTAAGAAATATAATGTTGATTCACAGACACTTATTAAAACTATGGAAAATGTTGAAGATAAAGAGCTTAAGGAAAAACTTTCTGATATAGAAAAAATTTTTAGTGGATTTAATGAAAGACTTTATAAAACATATATAGATGGAGATGATGAACTTACTATTCTTGCTAATAAGTTAAAAGATAGTGAGCTTTATAGAGATGCAGAAATTTGGATAGATGAGTTTACAACTTTTACCCCACAACAAAGTGATATTATTTTTGAACTCATGAAAAAAGCTAAAAGAGTTAACATAACATTATCTATGGATGATGGTGAGAGTAGTTGTGATTTAAAAGAAAGTGATGTTTATAATGTAACGAAAAGAACAGAGAGAAATTTAGTAAGGTTGATGGAGAAGGCAGGTATACCTTTTGAAGGATATCAAAATATAAATAAAGAAGTTCCTTTTAGATTTCACGAGAGCGAGGAACTTGCACATATAGAAAAACAAATATATTGTTATCCATTTAAACAATATACTAGAAATGTAGATGATATAAGGCTTTATAGGGCTAATAATAATTATGATGAAATTGAGTTTGTTGCTAAAGATATTTTAAGACTCGTTAGAGAAGAGGGATATAGATATAAGGATATTTCAATTATTTGTAGAAGTGTTGATATCTATGAAAAAATAGCTACTGTTATTTTTGAGGATTATGAAATTCCTTATTATATAGATAAAAAAATAGATGTAGTGAGCAATCCATTAGTTATTCTTATAACTTCAGCATTTGATGTTATCACTAAAAATTGGTCATACGAGAGTGTATTTAAGTATTTAAAAAGTGGTCTAACAGGAATAGCTAGAACTGATATTGATATTCTTGAAAATTATGTTTTGGCATATGGGATTAAGGGAGATAAATGGAAGATTCCAGAGTGGGCTTATTATAGTACAAATAGTTTTAAAAGTGAAGAAATAACAGAAGATAAGGTAGCATATTTAAATACAATTAATGATATTAAATCATATGTTGAAGAGTCACTTAGAACTTTAGAAGAAAAATGCTCTAAGAAAGGAACTTTAAAAGATTATGTTATAGCACTTTATGAATTTCTTGATGATACTGGTGTTTTAAAAAGAATGGAGGATAAAGTTTCTCATTTTGAAGAGTTAGAAATGCAAGATAGAGTTAAAGAGTATTCTCAAATTATAGATATTCTTATGGAAGTTTTAGATCAGGCAGTTGAAGTTCTTGGTGATGAAAAAGTAGATAAGAAAGAATTTATAAAGATATTAAATGTTGGTTTTGCAAAATATGAAATGGGAGTTGTTCCTGTTGCTTTAGATCAAGTTAATATTGGTGATATAACAAGAATAAAGAGTAGGGGAGCTAGAGCAATTTATATTATTGGTGCAAATGACGGAGTTTTACCTACAGCTAATTTTGAAGAGGGTATTTTATCAGATAGAGATAGAAGCGTTCTAGGAGAGCTTGGTGTAGAACTTGCATCAGACACTAGAACTAAAGTATTTGAAGAACAGTTTTTAGTTTATACAGCTTTAACTATTGCGAAGAATTATTTAGTGATAACATATCCGTTAGCTGATTTTGAGGGTAAAGCACTTAGACCATCTATTGTTACACATAGGATTAAAAAGCTATTCCCTAAATTAAAAGAAGAGAGTAGTGGTTTTAATCTTAGCAGAAAATATGATGAGTTTTATGATATAAGTTCAAAATCACCTACATTTAATGAACTTATAGGAGCAATAAGAAGAGATTTTGATTATATGGATACAGGTGCACATTGGGATGAGGTTTATAAGTATTTTGCTTCTAAAGAGGAATGGAATAGAAAACTTGATAATGTTATAAAAGGTCTTAAATATTCTAATATAGAAAGTACAATTTCAAAAGAAATGGCAAGAAAGTTATATAGTAATGAACAGGGAAAACTACAATTCTCAGTATCTAAACTTGAGAGATATGCACAGTGTCCATTTGCTTATTTTATTGAATATGGTTTGAAGGCTAAGGATAGAAAAGTATATGAGTTTTCAGCACCAGACCTTGGTAGTTTCATGCATGAAATTTTAGATGATTTTACAGAGAATATAAAAAAGCAAGGTAAAAAGTGGGGAGATTTAACAAGACAAGAATGTAGAGGAATGGTCAATGATATAGTAAATGAAAAAATATTAGATGATGATGTTTCTATATTGAATAGTAGTAATAGATTTAAATATCTTACAGAGCGATATAAAAAAATATTAACAAGAGCTGTAATGACTATCGCTGAACAAATGAGAAGAAGTACATTTGAAATATTTAGTAATGAATTTGGTTTTGGGTACGGCAATGATCCTATAGAGGTAAATCTTCCAACAGGGGAAACTATTTATCTTATAGGAAGAGTTGATAGAATAGATACAGCAGAGCTTGATGGAGAAACTTATATTAGAATTATAGATTATAAAACTGGTAAGAAAGAATTTGATATGAATAAACTTTATAACGGATTACAAATTCAGTTATTAGTTTATTTAGATGTCTTAATTGCAAATTCAGAAAAGATACTAAAAACTCAAGCAATGCCAGGTGCTATGTTTTATTTTAGGTTAGATAATCCTGTGATAAATAGTAAAAAGGAATTAACAGATGAGGAAATAGAAGCAGAAATATTGAAAAAACTAAAATTTGACGGTCTTTTATTGAAGGATGCAAAGGTTGTAAAATCAATGGATTCAGATTTAGAAGAGGGGGGAGCATCACTAATCATTCCAGCTAAATTTAATAAAGGTGGGGATTTTTCTAAAAATGATAAACTTATCACTAAGAAGCAATTTGATATACTAAGAGATTATGTTAACTCAAAAGTTATAGAAATTTGTACTCAGATGATAGGGGGGAATATAGCATTAGAACCTTATGATACAGATAAGGAATATTTATATGAGAATTCACCACTTGCACATATATTCCAATTTGATACTTCGATACCAGGAAACAAATATAGAAAACTTGAAAAAGATAAGGCTATAGAGGTATGGAATAAAATTGCTGATGAAGTAGGAACGGATTTAGAAGAATAAAAAGTTTTAAGATACGGGGAAAACACCTCATAATTAGCCCTATTATGAGGTGTTTAGTGTGTAACTTTTTACTAATTTAATGTATAACGTTCCTTAAGTAGTTATCTTAAAGAACTATTTGCAGGAAAAATAAGCCTATTTTGAAAATAGTAACTTTAAACTTATAATTCTAGTAACTTAAATAAGCTACTAAAATTATAATATTACAAAAACTTTTATTTGATAAAATAAGATAAATTTATACGTTTATAAATTAATCAGATTTAAAATATAAACATAAATATATTATAATTAAATTATTAAAGAATCCATAGGGATAATTAATACCTATAAACAAAGAGAAGGCAGCTTTTTATGTAATGTAAGAGGTTGCCTTTTTTGCTTTATGCAATAGTATGAAAATACAAAAAAAGAAGTTTATCATATGAAAAACTTCTTTTTTGTAAATGAGATATTAAAATATCAATTATATTTTGGAAACAATATAATTTTATATTATGGAAACAATATAATCCTTAGCTTGAAGCGCTAAATACATATATCTACTTAAACCTACAAGTTTATTATAGTAAAGACTAGGTAACTTGACTAATAAATATAATTTATTAAACAATAAATTATAAAGATAAGTTTATAGATAGAGATTGAAGTAAAATAAATATTTTAACTCAAAAAAGGTACATCCCTAAAATTGGGGGATATACCTTTTTGCTTTATTAAAGAAAGCTGTTCAAGAAATATAATACTTTTATTTGTTTTATAATGTTATACAGGAAGAAGTTCAATAAGGATGTTGAACTCCTTGTTTTTTATAATATATTTTTTTTTAGTATGATAACAAATAGTTAAATTTTATAAGTTAATAAAATAGTTAAATTTAATTAATTAGGTCAATATAATATATACTAAAAGTGTGAAGAATCAAATAAGCATTTAAAATCAAGCCCTAGAATAAAGAGTGATTAAATAAAGCACATAGCAACCTTTTGGTTTTACTATGTGCTTTATTGTATTTATAAAAATATTTTTTATAAATTATGTTTTAAATTAAGTAGATACTTTAAAGATAAAAGTTATAGAGTCGATATTTTAATTATTGGGTAAAGTAATGAAATAAATTTATTATATTAGTGAAATTTTGTTATTAAACTTAATGATAATATATAAGTATATTTGGTATAGTTCCTTTTTGAAGGGATTATATGAAAAAGGAGCGTTATGCAGAATTTTTGGAGGAATTTAAATAAAGAGAGATTTATAAAAACTATATTCTTATATTTAATAGCTTTTCAAGGAGGTCTAGGAATTGTAGGACCGTTAATTACTAAAAGCTATGCTTTAAAACAAATAATAATAAGTGCTATTATTATTCTTGTTATATTTATTATCTTTGAAGATAATGTTTGGATTGCAAGTTTTTTTTATTTATTATTAGGTATAGGTGTATATGTATTATCTCGAAATCGAGGTTATATTGAAGATGTTTCAATTGGGATGTCTCTTCCTGGTGTCTTCTATTCTTTATTTAAATATATAGCGTTTGATACTCATCAAAATAATACACCTTTAAATTTAGATATTTATACTAGTTTTAAAAAAAAATAATATCAATACATTACCAATTATAGTATAAAGTTCTTTAAAAAGAAAATAATGGTTTAGATGAAAAGGTTGAATCTATTATGGATAGTTTGTTTGATGGTGGTTGAAGGTGGATTGAAGAAGGTCGAGGGAAGATGAAAACATATAAATAAAGTCTATAATAAAGAAGAATTTTAAAAAGCTCTGAACAATAATCTGCTCAGAGCTTTTATTAAATTAATTATTTTTGTCTTTCACAAGAGAAGAATACTCCGTTTGCATCAATGATAACATGTCCACCTTCTAAGTAAACTGTTCCAAAATTATATTCTGGTGATGAGTTTGGTGTTATTCCATGTTGGTTTACTGCTATTGTTGGTATACCATCATAAACTCCTAAATCAGCTGCGCTTCCAAGGTATGGGAAACTGATTCTAAAATCACTAGCATTAGGATAAATCATAGTATATTGAGGATTTACCAATTTTTCAGGGTAAAACTCTGAATTGTTTTCATACAAGTTTTGTTCTATTGTAACTGTTTTACCAAGTGCATATTTAGCAGCTCCTAAAGCAGGATAAGTTTCTTGCCCTATTACATTTGTTAATACCCAAGTTCCAAGGTAAGGTTGAACTGCTGCAGGAACTGGACTTTCTGGTGCAGTTGGAAACTCTGTAGGAGTTGGTATTCTTGGTATATATTTTTCTTTAGGTTGAGCGGGTGCGTTATTAACAATTTCAACATTTGCTGATAGAGTATGTGCTTTATAATAAACGTAACCTGTATAGCCTAAAAGGATTATCAATATTACAATCGGTATCGCAATAAGTTTTTTCATTTGTAATCTCCTTAATTTTAAGTTCTAATTTTATTTAAACATTATTTTTACAATTTATTTGCTTACTAGTTTTTCTAGTAATTTTAGTTGCTAAGCTTAGTTGAAAAAGAGATAATTGCTTTATCAACTTTACTTAGTTTTAAGATAAAACAAAAATTTATCTTAACTCTATTTTGCTTCAAAATATTTATATTAAATAGTATATTTTGAACATCTATCACTAGAAATAATACCTTAAAAGATTAGAAAACTCAATTAAAATAAAATTACAAAATAAACAGCGAATTTGTTTAGAGTTTTTATATTGGCTATAATATAAGTAGAAAAGTGTAAGAATTTAACTTTATTTGTGAAAGGAAGAATAGGATGGGAACAACTTGGACAAAGGAACAAGAACAGGCTATTTATACTAGAGATTGTAATTTACTTGTAGCTGCAGCAGCGGGTTCAGGAAAAACAGCAGTTTTGGTTGAAAGAATTATAAAGATGCTTACAGAAGGGGAAAACTTAGTTGATATAGATAGACTTTTAGTTGTTACATTTACAAATGCAGCAGCGGCAGAGATGAGAGAAAGAATAGGAGATGCTATTTCGGATGCTTTAGAAAATGACCCAAGTTCAGAAATCTTACAAAAGCAGTTATCTCTTTTGAATAGGGCTAGTATTACAACTATGCATTCATTTTGTCTTAATATAATAAGGGCAAATTATCATTTGATAGATTTAGATCCAGGATTTAGAATTGCCGATGAAACAGAAATAGCTATTATTAAAGATGATGTTATAGATGAACTTTTAGAGGATAAATATGAGCAGGCGGATTTGAATTTTCTTAAGATGATAGAGGCATTTGCAAATGGAAAAAATGATACAAAGATAAAGGATGAAATTTTAGGATTATATAGATTTGTTATGAGTGGACCGTGGCCAGAAAAATGGCTTATGGAGAAAGCTGAGGAATATAATATAAATTCAAGGGAAGAACTTAATAGATCAGCATGGATACAAACTATTTTAGATTCTTTACATATAGATATTAGTTCATATGTTAGGATGCTTGAAAATGCAGTAAATATTTGTCTTGAGCAAGAATGGCTTGAGCCTTATAGAGTTACTTTATCTGATGATTTAGAGAGAGTTAAATTAATAGAGAGTGTAATTTTAGAAAGAGATATAGAGAAGGTATATAACTCAATAATAGGAACAAAATTTGCTAGGATTAAGACTATTAAAAAGACTGATATAGAAGATGAAGATTTAAAAAATGAAATTAAGGATACTAGGGATTCAGTTAAAAAAGCTATAGAGAAGATAGCTGAAAATATTCCTAGTGATAGTATTGATGAAATAATTAATGGACTACAGTATATGTATCCTATGATTAAATGTTTAGGTAATCTTGTTATAGAATTTAAAGAAAAGTTTAGCAATAAGAAAAAAGAGAAAAATATTATAGATTTCAATGATATAGAGCATCTTAGTCTTAAAATATTAATAGAGAAAGATGGAGATGAAATTAAGCCTTCAGCGATTGCTAAAGAATTTAAAGATAAGTTTGTTGAGGTCTTAGTTGATGAATATCAAGATAGTAGTAGTATACAAGAAACAATTATAAATATGGTATCAAGAAGAACTGATGATGATAATCGAAATGCTTTTATGGTTGGCGATGTTAAGCAAAGCATTTATAAGTTTAGACAGGCAAAACCAGAGTTGTTTATAAATAAATATGAAACTTATAGTGAAGATGATGGCGCTAAGAATAAAAAAATAATGCTTTATAAGAATTTTAGAAGTAGAAAAGAAATATTAGATGCAGCTAATTATATATTTGAAACACTTATGAGTAAGAGAGTTGGTGAACTTGAATATGATCAAAAAGAACGATTAAATTTAGGAGCTCCATATCTAGAACTTACACAGGAGAATATGGTAGAAGGTGAAGTTTTAGAGTCGTCTTATAATTCTCTTGATGTAGAGGTTCATATTTTAGATAAGTCTGGTAAGGGTTTAGTGGAAAGTGAAGAGAGTGAAGATGAAACAGATTCTAGTGAGGAAGAAGATTTAGAAGATTCACAGTATGAAGCTAGAATTATAGCAAGAAGAATACAATCTCTTATGGCTGCAAAAGATGGAAAGTATTATGTAGTATGGGATAAGGGGCTTAAGAAGTATAGAAGATTAAAATATAAGGATATAGTTATTCTTTTAAGAGCTACAAAAACTTGGAGTGGTGGAATAGTTGAGGAACTTGGTAATGTTGGAATACCTGTTTATGCTGATACAGGAACAGGATATTTTGACACAACAGAGATTAGAACTATTATGTCATTTCTTAATATAATAGATAATCCTATGCAGGATATTTATATGATTGCATCTTTAAGATCTCCTGTATTTTCTTTTGATGCTGAGCAGTTAGGAATAATAAGACTTATAGATGAGAAAAAATATTTTTATGAAAATCTTCTTAGTATTTGTGATAATGAGGAATTTGAAGATAAGGAATTAAGAAATAGATGTATTTATTTTAGGGATAAACTTAGTTTGTGGCGAGAAAGAGCAGAGTATATGCCAATAGATGAACTTATTTGGTTTATTTATACTGATACATCTTACTTTGGATATGTAGGGGCTATGCCAAATGGTCCACAAAGACAGGCAAATTTAAAAATATTATTCCAACGAGCAAAGCAATATGAGGAGACCAGTTTTAAAGGAGTTTTTAATTTTATAAACTTCATAAAGAAGATGAGAAAATCATCTAGTAATGATTTAGGTTCTGCAAAAATTCTTGGTGAGAATGAAGATGTTGTTAGAATTATGAGTATACACAAAAGTAAAGGACTTGAGTTCCCTGTAGTGTTTCTATCAGGTACAGGAAAACAAATAAACTTAATGGATTTAAATGATAGTATTATGTATCATGATGATCTTGGAATAGGTGTTGACGTTATTAATGTAGAAACTCAAAATCAATACACAGGAATATCTAAAACAGCTATTAGAAGTAAGATGCTTCTTGAGTCTTTATCTGAGGAAATGAGGATACTTTATGTTGCACTTACTAGACCGAGAGAAAAACTTATAATAACTGGTTCTGTAAGAGATATGGAGAAAAAATTTGATAAGTGGTATAAAGCAGGGCTTATGAAAAAAAGTGATAAGGTAGATCCATCTAAACTTGTAGCAAGAAATATGAGTTATATAGATTGGATAGGAATTGCATTATCAAAGCATAGAGATGGTGAGATAATAAGAGCCTCTAGAGCTGGGGTATTAAATTCTGATGATGAATCGAAGTGGAATATAGAAACTTGGGTAAAATCTGATTTGACAAAAAATGAAGTTATAGATAGGGATGAAAAGGAAATCTTAGACTTAGAAAGTTCAAAGGCGACGATAGGAGAGGAAGTATTAAGAAGGCTTGATTATAAATATAAATTTATAAAGGCTTGTAATATTCCATCAAATATTTCAGTTTCTGATTTAAAAAAGAAAGCGAAGGAAGATATAGAGATTATGAATCTTTTTGATGATGCAGATATTGAAGAGTTTAATAGAGAACCAGAAGATGAAATTTTGAAGGCTGATGACTTAGATGGGAAATTACCTAGATTTTTAAGAGAAAAAAGAGGAATAACACCAGCACAAAGAGGTACTATAATGCATTTTGTTATGCAACATGTAGACCTTAATAAAACTCATGTTAAAGATATAGAGAAGCTTTTAACACTTATGGTTGCAAAAGAACTTTTAACAGATGAAGAAGCAAACATTGTAAATCCATATAAAATTTCAGGTTTCTTTAGATGTGCACTTGGCATGAGAGTTTTAAAAGCATATAAAAACGGATATAAAATATATAGAGAACTTCCATTTTTTAGAGAATATAAAGTTATAGATTTATATACAGAGCTTGATAAGGACATTTATGGTGATGAAATGTTTAGAATGCAAGGGATAATAGATTTATTTTTTGAAGATGAAGAGGGAGTTGTGCTAGTAGATTATAAATCAGATTATCTTGAAAAAGGTAGAGAATCTGATTTGTTAGAAAGATATAAAATACAAATAGAGCTATATGCTGAAACTTTAGAAAGAATATTAGGAAAAGAAATATCTGAAAAATATTTATATTCATTTTCTTTAGAAAAAGAAATTAAATACTCTTAATTTTTAGAATTAAATAACTATATAATGGATATAATATTATTGTATGATGAATCTTAAAAAAATAAGATTTTAGCCAAAATAATGTTAATAAAAAAAGGTGCCAATGGCATCTTTTTTTATTTCTTTTAGTTTAAATGAAATTATAACGGTGTAGAAAAAAATAATATGTAAAATATAGAAAAAAACTTTTAAATTTTACATATTAATCTGAATAAGATATCTTATTAAATAAAAAAATAAGTTAAAGTAAAAAAACTTAACAAATAAAAGGATTTAAATGTATAATCTTAACTAATCATTTCTTACAGAGTTAAACGTTTTAGTCAGTAGATGATATAATTACCATAAATTATATTAAATTTATAAAAGGAAAGAGGCGTATCTACAAATGATTAATACAAACCAAGTTGTTAATGTACAAAGAGTATCAGAACAAACACAAGAAAGTGCTACACAAAATACAAATATGGCAGGGAATGTGCAAGATGGTGCAACAAATGCTATTCCAGTAAAAGCTGTTAAATCAGAAGCACAACCAACTCAATTAGATTCTATCTTTGGTAACACACCAGCTCAAAGAGCTAATTTTAAACATATGATAGGACTTATAATTGGTATGATTGGTGCTGGATTATACGTAGTAAATCCAAAATAATAGGAATTAAGAAGGTTGTTTTTGGCAATCTTCTTTTCTTTTAGTAAGTTATTAGTGATGTTTTAGTAATCTTGTGATGAATTAAATTTATATAGAAAGTATTTAATTATATAGGAGGAATAGCAAGGTCTAGAAGAGTTAATATAGCTTTAGCTACATAATAACTCTTCCCCATTTAGTTAATTTGATGGCTAAGGTTTAAATATGTAGGTAATATAAGTTAGAAATAAACATAAGCTAGCTATTTAAAAGTAAGTCTAGGCAGTTAAAGATGGGAATAACCTTGAGTTTTTATAATGAAGGAAGAAAGAATATTCTCTAGGGAGTGGAAACTTAAAAAGCTAGAAAAACAGGCACAAGAAATTTTAGATTTAGTAGAAGTAGTTTCTAGGTATAAGGATGAAGAATTAGTAGCTCAAACAGAGGTTTTTAAAAACATATTAAGAGATGGGGGAACTTTAGATGGAATTTTAAATAAAGCATTTGCTGTAGTTATTGAGGCTATATATAGGGTTTATGATAAGAAGCTTTATAAAGTTCAAGTTATTGGGGCAATAGCACTTCATCAGGGGAGAGTTATAGAAATGAAAACTGGTGAGGGAAAAACGCTAACAGAAATTTGCCCAGCTTATTTAAATGCATTAACAGGTGGAGGAGTCCACATTTTAACGGTTAATGATTATTTAGCTCAGAGGGACAAAGAAGAGAGTTCTAAAGTTTTAGAATGGCTTGGGATAAGTGTAGGACTTATTACAGCTAAAAGTACAGGTCCGCAAAGATATTTAGAGTATAGAAAAGATGTATTATACACAACTAATGTAGAAATTGGATTTGATTATTTAAGAGATTCTATAGCTAAAAATTTAAATGAAAAAGTGCAGCGAGAATTGAATTATATAATAATAGATGAAATAGATTCAGTTTTAATTGATGATGCTAGAACACCTCTTATTTTATCTAAGGATACTAATGTAAATGAAGGTTTATGCTTTAAAGCAAAGGAGTTTATTGATGAGCTAGTTGATGATGATGTAGAGATTCATTATAAAGACAAGGCTGTACTTCTTAAATGGAATGGTATTTTAAAGTTAGAGAAAAAGTTTTGTATAGATAATATTTCTAGTATTGAAAATTCAGAATTAAACCATGTAATAAAACAAGGTTTATTAGCTAAATATATTTATATAAAAGATAAAAACTACATAGTTGAAGATGACACTGTAATTTTAATAGATGACTACACAGGGAGAATTGCAAAAGGAAGAAAACTTTCAGATGGATTACATCAGAGCATAGAAGTTAAAGAAGGTGTTAGCATAACTCCTGATACTAATACTATTGCTACTATTACATATCAAAATTTATTTAAGTTATATAGAAAAATTAGTGGAATGAGCGGAACAGTTTTAACAGAAGAATTAGAGTTTCAGGAATTTTATAGCTTAGATGTATTAGCAATTCCTACAAATAAGGCAATTAAGCGTAGAGATTTAAAGGATATTATTTGTATTGATGAGGATGAGAGGTTAAAAAAAATTTATGATGATGTAACTGAATCTATTAAAATTGGACAACCTGTATTAGTAGCAACCCAAACAATAAAAAAATCAGAACAGGTAGCAAAATATCTGCAAGATAAAGGAGTAGATATTAATCTTTTAACAGCAAAAAATAAAAAAGAAGAAGCTGAAATAATAAAAGTAGCAGGACAAAAGGGGAAAATTACTATAGCAACTAATATTGCAGGGCGAGGAACTGATATTAAAATAAGTGATGAAGTTAATAAAATTGGGGGATTAAAGGTAGTAGGAGTTGAAAGAAGTTTTAGTAAAAGGGTTGATAATCAGTTGATTGGAAGAGCTGGTAGACAGGGAAATAAAGGATGTAGTAGATTTTACATTACTGGTGAGGATGATTTATTTAAGGAACATGCACCAAGACATGTATTTGAAAAATTAGAAAAGATGCTTAATGAAAATAAGTTTGATGAGAAGAAAGTTAGAAAAGCAATTAAGAAAGCACAAACTTTTTATGAGAGCAGAGGAATTGAAAATAGACGAGAGATTGTAAAGCATGATGAAATAATTCATAAACATAGAATTTTGATTTATGAAGAACGAGAAAAGGTCATTGAAGGAATTGATTTAGGAAATTATTTAGCTGATTGTATCGTTGAAAGAATTTCTAACATTGTAGATGGAAATTTAAAGAATGTTTTGTCTAAGGAAGATTTAAAGAATCTATATTACAATATTTCTAAAGAATTAAGTGAAGCATTTAATTTTGAATATAATAGTTCTTTAATTGAAGGTAATTTAAATAGAGATGATATTATTAATATCTGTATAAATGAGATTACTAGAATTTATAATGACTCTGTTACTAAAATTAACAGGGATATATCTAGTGAAATAAAAGGTGTGTTATTAGAAGTAATAGATAAGGCTTGGATTCAACATATAGAAGAAATGCAAGCATTAAGAAGGGATTCAACAGTTGAGACTTATATGCAAAAAGATCCATATGTAATATATAGATTTGAAAGTAGAAAAAGATATGAAGAGATGATAAGCCGAATACAAAATGAATTTGTTAAAAATATTTTTAGAACATTTGTTAAAAAAAACAACTTATGTGAAAAAGCTAAGTGAAAAGGTGTATAATAAATTGATTTTAAAAATGAATTATTATATCATAGTAGTGCATTAAGTTTAAAGTTAAAATAAATAGAATTTAGGGAGGGCTATAAGATGGTTAATATTGCTATATGTGATGATGAAAAGGTTTATTCTGATGCTATTTTAGATATTTTAAGTGGTTGTGCAAAGTTCGTGAATTTTAAGATAAAATTTGATGTTTATAATTCTAGTGAAGAATTATTTGATATTTTAGAAGCTAATCCTTTAAAATATTCAATTTTATTTGTTGATATTTTGATGCCAGGCTTAACAGGAGTTGAACTTAGTCAAAAAATTAAAAAATTAAATAAGAATATTTATATCATTTTTGTTACTAGTACGAAAGATTTTATTTTTGATGCATATGATATAGGAGCTTTAAATTACATATTAAAACCGATTGAAAAAAATAGGTTAGAAGAACAGTTTTTAAGGGCTATAAAAGCTGTGACAAAAAGAAAAGATAATTTTGTGATAAATAAAAATAACGAAATATATACTATTAATATTGAGGATATTATCTATTTTGAGGTTAGAAATAGAGTTACTACAGTAGAATATGTAGGAGGAAGTCTTGATTTTTATGAGAAAATTTCTGAAGTTGAAGATAAACTAAAAGAATTTAATTTTATAAAAACACATAGATCATATA
>JBOFRC010000361.1:0-3061 GCA_051650825.1 Sarcina sp.
ATAGTTCTTCTTTGAATTCTTGTAAGCCTTATACTTTTACTTCGTCCTGTTCTTTCAACATGCAAATATTTTTCTTTTTGAATAAGCCCCATAGCCTTCATCCAAATAATTTCATCTAATACAAAGTTATTATCATGTGTTTTGAAAAGTCTTTCATCTAAATCTAATGATTTATATTCTCTCTTACTAGGCTCTTTATATTTTGATAAAATTGCAGCAACTCTTCTAAATGCTCTATCTCTATATTCATTAACCTTATCAGCGGTAAGTTTACTTATTCCAGTTTCAATTATTTTATTTTCTTTTAAAACTTCTGTTGCTATATTATGAAAAGTTGATACTCTTAAAAAATGCTTGTCCTTATTTTTAATAAAATCTTTTGACTCATTTAATCTCTTCTTTGTATCTTCTATGAGTGTATTATTAAAAGTAACATACAAAATCCTCTTATTTTCTTGTTGAATTAAGACATTTATAAGTTTATATAAAAGTGTTAAACTTTTACCAGTGCCCGCATATCCTTCTATTAATAATTGTGTTGTATCATGTTCTATAATATTAATTTGCTCTTGAGAAAGACTTATATTGTCAAAATAACTATAATCCTTAAAATTTTGCCATATTTTAGATATCTTATTAAAAAATTCATTTCGTTCACTATTTTCTATCAATTATAAATTCTCCTTTCTTACAAATATAAACGTATGCACACATCATACAATGTTTTCCACAATTGAATTCTTTTTCGTTTAAATATTCTGTAATAAACGTCTTATAATATTCTTTAGCATTGAAATTTTCTTTATTATACCTATTTTTTATTTTCCAGTTTTCTCCTACAATGTATCTACTTTTTAGTAAATATATTGTATCAATATTTTTAGGATAGTTTATACCATCATAATACTTATAATTTCTTATATTTTTCCTTCCGTATTCACATAATAAAATATTATTTTTTACAACTTCTTGCCACTGTGGAAATAGTGGGAAAATATATTTAGATATGTTAGAATAACTATCTTCTATACTATTTTTTAATATTGAAATCAATCCTGAAAATATAAGTTTATTATGAAAATCTGAATAATACATAGGATAATCATTTAATACCGCTGCATATAAAAATTTTCTATTACAAAAATCTAAATTTCTATATGCAACATCTGCATATTTTTTATAATTCCCTACTAATGAATTAAAATCATAATTTATAATATTTTGTAATCCTATATCATCTTCATTGATAGTATCCTCAAAATCTAATGTTTGAACTTCTTTTATCTCATTTTCATAAATTGCTTCTATTTGCTTTAAAATTATTGCCTTAGTATCATTTTCTCTTAAACCTTCTACCCAACTCAACTCTTTAATTCCATCAAAATTTATAAAAAGGTTCGCAAATAAAAACTTTAAATATTCATCTATATTCCCATTACTTATATTGTTGAGTCTATTTGCTTCTAATACTATTTTTTTATGTTCACCAAAAAGAGATTTAGAAAAAATTTCTTCAATAACTTCTTTACTAAAAATTTTTTCATCTATAGTCCTCTGACTTATATATTCTTCATAACTTTTATAAGACAAATCAGTTAAAATTATCTTTTTACGTTCTCCACTTCCAACCCTTTTTCTTCTATAAATAACGGATTCTAAATGATCTATTGAAAGATCTACTTCTTCTATTTTTTCATTTTTTTTAATTTTTAAAATAATACTTGCTAATTCTAATATATCATCTCTATACATTTTTTCTGGGAACAACTCGTCTTTGTTTAACATCCACCAAATTTTTTTTGTTATAAGCTTTTCTTCTTCTGTCCCTCTTTTATTTTTTTCCAAAATATATTTATTTTTAAATACTTCTCTTAATATCTCTAAATGACTTTTTATTTTTATGATATCTTCAGTTCCTAAGGCTTTAATTATTATAGTTTTGAGCTTTATCGTAAGCTGAATCATATAATTTACTGTTATACCATATTGCTCTGTATTATTATATCCTAATGCTCTCATTGGATTTAATAACAATCTTTTTTGAAAATCATCTTTTATTTTATTTTTAGATTGATCTTCAAAAATATGATTTACTTCGGTTAGATCTCTCAGAGCATAAAGCCTCTCTAATATTTCATCAATATTATTTATTGAAACAAAATACTCATCATTTTTCGATAGATACTCCTTAAGTTTTATTCCATTCCACCCTTTTGATTCCTCAATCCAACCTGAAGTTATAAGTTCTCTATATATATCAAAGTTTAAAATCACTGTATTATTTACAATTTTACACTTATATAAATTGCTTATAAATCTTCCCATAGAACTTTGAAAGCAGTGCTCCAATTTATAATTATTTTTTTCTATATCTACAATTTTATCTTTACATGCTTTTATACTATCTTTATAAAAAGTAACTACCTTTTTATTTTTAATATCCTGTTTGAAATTACTAATCTGTGTATATGTTTTTGTTACTACTCGTTCTTCAATTATACCTTGCTCTTTATATTCTAATCCTTCTAAAAATCTTATAAATTTACAATCAAAATAATTTTTATTTTCCAAGTTTTTATTATAATTTAATTGAAATATATCATTTTGTAAATATATATTATCCCAACATTTATTAGTAACTTTTAGCCCTTTAAAATATGGTATTTTGAATATAATTTCAAAACCTGCATATCTAAACACATTTAAAATTAACCATCTATTTAACCCTAAATTATTTAAATTATACACATATACTTTTTTTATTTCACTTCCATCAAAACCCTCTATTCCACAATAAAAGCTTTTAGCTTTTTCTACATTAAGGACTTCATCAATAAAATAGTCATATATCTTTGTATTTACAAGATTTCCATATATTTTTGCTACAGCTTTTTTTATTGGTGTTTCTTTTTCATATTTAAAATCACTGATTTTCACATCAATAAATCGCTCTATATCACTCATAAAAATATCCATATTATCATCTAAATATTTCAATTCTTTTAATATTTCCATATCCTCTTCTATTTTAATTAGCTTATTAATTATTAAACGAACTTCA
>JBOFRC010000362.1:0-1184 GCA_051650825.1 Sarcina sp.
GTGCTGAGGGGGCGGAGCTCACGGGAGCAGGTGCGCATGTCTGTAAAGGTGCGCACTTACCTGAGGTTGTTGAGAGTCAGGGACGGGTAGCCGTAATTTTTGTTGACCGCCTGATTTTCCTGTTTTTGTCCGTCTCTGTTACCTGTTTTATGCATCTGGTTTTCATGTCCATCCTCTGTCTGCTGTGCTTTGATGGCTGATGTGCAATAAACCTCCAAAACGCATGTTGGATCTCAGAACATTTGTCAAGTACAGACTTTTTCATGTTTGGTTTCATTACTGCTGCAGAGTTGTGGGGTTTCTTTCTGTCGAGCAGCTGTGTGTTGATGTTGTGGGGGGAGTTCATATTTCTTACACCAGGATGTAATGTTAATGTTAGTTTAGAGCCTTACCTGCTCGTTGCAAGCCGATCAACTTATTTACTAATAATTATTGATCACTATATATTATTAATTTTAAGTGTTTCTTAATAATTGTTAGGCATGTTATTTGCTTCAAGGCCACGCCCATTCAAAAGCTACTTGCAGTAATCAGTAGTCATGTGTGCACTGCAGGTTTTCCCATGTGTGGTCTACATATTAGCCTGATGCTCAGTGCTCTTACAGTTTGAATCCATTGATTTAATGCATTTGTGCTAACTGTGTCCTAAGACTGCAAATGCACTGAAGCAGTGATCACAAGGTCAGATGTCTTCACTTAACTCTTAATGACTTCTGGTTCTTTTCACACAACCATCACAAAGAAAACCTGGTTTGCAAAACATTTAAGACGATTACAGAGACTGAGTTCAGTGTGGTGTTGGGGAAAATATATAAACACAAATGTAATGTCCGGCTCATACTCAGATTTCATGAGCTTCACCTGTGATGACATCGTTGTAGTCACAAGAAGTATTTTGTCTAAGGTGTCTGGTCAGGGAGAATATTTCAGTCGGTGTGATGTGGATGTAAATCTACGACCTGATGTGGATGAAGGTTATAGAGCAGCAAACAGACAGCAGGCAAAAATAATTTAATTTTCTTTCCAGTTTTGTTTATCACCACTAAATGACTTTGTTTTAACTTGTGTAGAAAAGAAGGTTGCCCTGATATTTTCATTGTAGTGTCCCACTGAAATGTCAATTTATGTATTTTGTTGTTGTCCATATTAGTTGGAAATTATTATTATTATTATTATTATTATTA
>JBOFRC010000363.1:0-7126 GCA_051650825.1 Sarcina sp.
GTCACATTTCAAAATTTTGAAATATATAAACAAGATTCTAATTCTACTGTATACACAAAAACTAATCTAGAGTATCTCGATCTTAATCCATATAATTCAAAAAAACTTGGCACAGGACGTAATGTAATTGCACTGCCTAAAAATTTTGATAAGGACAAAAAGATACTCTTTTTATCTGCCCATTATGATACTACTGATTATACTAATGGTATTATTGATAATGGAACTGGAACCACTGTTGTTCTTGAAATTGCTCGAATATTGAAAAATTTCAATTCTGATTTTAATCTAGGAATAGTTTTTTTAGATGCAGAAGAATATTTTAGATATGGTTCAAGATTTTTTGTTTCAATCTTAAATGATATTGAAAAGAATAATATCCTTGGTTGTATAAATATTGATATGGTTGGAGAAAAAAATGCAGGCCCAATTGTTATGCAAACACCATCTAACAAAAATAATTTGCTTTCTATAGCAATAGAAAAATCTTTAGGTAATGACTTTAGCCTATCATTAGGAGGACTTTCTGATGATCTCTCTTTTTATATGGCAAAAATTCCAGTTGTTACTTTTGCAAATAAAGCATCTAATTTTGAACTAGACGCTAAATCGCCATCTATACAATTTGAAAATATCAGTATTGATATTTTAAAAAACTTTAGTGAATCAATTTCTAAATTTTTATTAGAATCTAAATATTCTAATTTATCAAAAAACTATATAAATAGTGATTTAAATAAATTTACTAACAAATTTAAACTTCTAGAAAACTTTAAACTAATAAATATAAAAGAAGTTTTAATAGAAAATGGTTTTGATACTAAATTAGAATATACTTATAAAAATACCGAAACAAATATTGAATTTCTTTTAACAGAAGAATCACTAAAATTTATTAATCCTGATATTTATAAAGATTTTACTATATCAAATACTGATAATACTTGGTCTTATCAAACAAATAATAATTCTCAAAATAAACTATCATTCACAACAAATGATTATTTTTGTACAATTTCTGGAAATATATCTTCAGAAGAATCATTCATAATTTTAGAAAATTATTATAAAAATTATTTTGAAACTTTATTTGAACATAGCCCTACTGGAAAAATTAAAAATTAAAAAAGGCTAAATCAATTGATTTAGCCTTTTTTAATTTTTAAGTTATTAATTTACTTCTTTACATACTATTTTTATTAATCTAAATAATGTTTTACAACTACATTTATTCTATTATGACCTAAGTTTTCAGATACTTTTTCTAAGACTTCTCTATCAAAAGATCTATGACTGCCATCTCGTGTATGGTAGTCATTTTTTACTTCTTCATCATTATCAATTTTATCATTAACTATTTCCTCATATTTTAAAGTCGCATATTCGCGTCTTAGAGCGTGTTCATCAAGTCTATTAGGAATATGTTCAAATACAGTTCTATCTCCTCTCTCAAGGGCGTTTTCACACATTTTCCATATATGTTCTCCATACTCTCTTAAAACTTCAACAGTTCTATCTCTACCACCTTTACTTTGAGCACCATATTTTTCTTTATTAATCTCAATAATTACTCTATTTTCAGAATTTCTTTGAATTTGTTCTGGTTTCAATAATGCAAGTTCTGTTTTTCTAAGTCCTGAACCTCTACCAAATTGGATAATATCTTTATTTTTTTCAACTGAAAATTCAGTATCATGAAATTTATCAGTTCTAGATCTAGTTATATTATCTCTACTTCGTACTGGATACTTAAATTCAAAATCAGTTGAACTACCTCTAAATAATTTAGCCATAGCAGCTCCATGAGTTCTTAAAGAGTAAGGACTATCTCCTGCTTTCTCTCTATATTCTAAATAAGCTTTTGCTATATCTTTATCAAGTAATTTATTAATATCATTTCCAATATTAAATTCTTTTTTAGCCCACTCACCATAATGAATACATTTATCTTTATAAGTATCGTAAGTTTTAATACTATAAATCTTTTCAACCTTTGTAGGATTCCAAGGAATACCTAATTCTTCACATTTAGCTTTTTCAATTTGTTTAGCTGCATGTTTATCTTCACCATAAGCTTGTAATTTATCTAAATTCATAATAATTTGATACTTTAAACTTCCCTTAAGCTTTTTACTCAAAACAATCACCTCAATACTAACTATTTAATTTTTCTTCTGTGATATTGATTAACTTTGTTGAGACACACACATTAATTTTTGTTTAACACATGGACTTGTGATAGGTAATGCTCCTTAAATATCACATACTATAATTTGTCTAAAAACTATAATAACCACAAACTCTTTTATGCTTTACATCTCGTAACGCCAAATTATTCATCTGAACTTAACTTTATTGCCAATACCCGTTTCAACATCTCGTCTACATTATGTTTAATCATCAAAACTACTTACTGTAATTTCTATAAACGTTTTTCTATATTTATAATTCTAAAATCTTATATAAAAGTTAATCTTTTTTTATACAAGCACACAAATCATAAAATAAAAAATCTAGTTATTGGCAGTAAAATAATCGTCTAACGCCGTTTATTTTACTGTATTATTAAAAATTATATTTAAATTATAATCTTTTAAATTAAATATATCAAGCTTTAAAGTGCATCTTGAATTTAAGATTCTTACTATAATTTTTTTAAAATAATTTTAGATAGATACTTAAATCATAATAAAAAAATTCAAGTTATTAAAAATTTGAGTTTATAAAAAGCTCTAAGGATTTCTTAGTCTATTCCTCCCAATTTTATCGTTTAGAAAGCTTCTCGGTCGCCTCCTGGCTCCCTCAAAACTTTCACACTCAAAATAGCTCGTCATAGCCTTGCAAAATCCTTGACTTTTTAAAATAAACTCAAATTTTAAGATAGTTAATCTTCCTTCCCTACTAACTTATGTTCCAGTAACCTAATTTAAATAAAAATTAAAAATCGGGTGAAGGGGCTGGGGGCTTACTCCCCCACCCTCCAATAACTTTAATTAAACAAGCCTCGCAGAGGGAAGGAGGTACGACTGTTACAAAGGGTACGGGAAGTTCGTTCCTGTTAGAAAGTAAGAGGCTAAACGCCTTACTTTCTATTAATAAATCTTGATTAAGGATAATTATTATGCTATATATTATTACTAGAATAGAGCACCATATTTTCTAATTGTATTAGATTCCTTTAATATCAATGCTTAAGCAACATTTTTCACTGTCTAATTTTTCATACAACACTGTCTAATTTTTCATACATTACTGTCTAATTTAATTGGACAGTAATGTATGAATTAAATTGACAGTAATATATGGAAATGTTATAATTCATTGTATTATAATTTCGATTGGAGGTGAAAAATATGAATACTATCCCGAATAATACACTTTATGAAAATACTGATGTATGGATCAATCAAAGAACTGGAGAAATTATAGAAGCTGATAAAGTAATCAAAAAAGTTCCTCGAACTGGCTTTGAAATCACATATTTATCTTATTTTATAGACTTATTTGAAAAACTTGGTGGACAAAAATATAAAGTTTTTAAATATATAATTGAAAATAAAAATACTGATAATCAAGTAATCATAACTACTACAGACCTTGCAAAAAAAACAAAAGTTTCTAGACAAACAGTCTCCGATACATTAAAAATCTTAACTGATGCTACACTAATCTCTAGACGAGTTGGCGTTATAATGCTAAATCCTAAATTGGTTCACCGTGGTGATAAAAATAAAGAAGCCTATTTATTAACTAAATTTGAAACATTATAAATGAGATACTTAAATAGATGTAATCAAAAATAAACTTCTTAATAAAAAAAGATTAGAAAAATCATCACTTTTCCTAATCTTTACTCAATTACAAAGCAACCACTAGGTTGCTTTCTCTTTATTTACTTTTATTATTTATTTTTTAGATTATAACTTAATTATTTAAATTAATCAATGTTCATTAATCTAAATGAACATTGATTTAATAAAAATAACTCTATTTTTTTATAAATTTAATACCACTTCATCTTATTTTTTAATGTTTTAATTTTATCTTCGAACTTATTAGTTCTTTTTTCTATTTCTTCTTCGTAATTACTTTTCTCTTCATCTTTTTTTATCATTTCATCTATGTAAGTACACACTATTTCACTCATTGAAACATTTTGTTTTTTAGCTATTTCCTTCAATTTTTTTTTATCTTTTGATGTAATTCTTATTTGTATTAATTTATCTTTTTTTTCTCCCATCATTACACCTTTATTTTTAAATATTTATTATAATTACACAATAATTAAGTGTCATTACATATTTCTTTATTCTGTATGACACCTTTATTCCTTTTATTTATTCTGCTTTTTATCTATTTGCCCTAAAACAAGCTCCCACATTTCATAATATGGATTTGTTCTTAATCCAACAATATCACAATAACCATTCTTTCTATTTGGTAAAATAATATCATTAATCATTCCATTTTCTCCATTGAAAATATATTCTTTAACTATATCTATATGTGTAGTATCTGGTAATGGTAATACAATATTTTCTTTACCTACATAATGTTTTTTTCTCATTTTTTCATCTCTTAAATCATAATATTGAGTTCCTTTATAACAATCAAAGCCTCTGCAATAACTATCTGCTGTTATAGATTCTGTTTTCTTATAATTTCGTATTTTTTGTGACTTTAATTTTTCATATTTTTCTTTCCAACGTCCTACTATATCATATGCATTATTTAATTTATCTTCACATCTATCTTGAATTTCAAATGATTTATCTTGTACTATTTTATTTTGTTTTCTAATTTCATTATATTTATGTTCCATCTGCTCTTTTAATTTTTTTGCATTTAAAGCGTAGTTGTAGTATTTAGTTACTCTTTCTTTATAAGGATCTTCTTTATCAAACTCCTTTAACTTTACAGTTAATCTTTCAACATCTCTATTTAATTTTTCTACTTCTAGTTCTAATTTATCTGCTTTATTTTCTGCTTCAGCTACAAAATGCTTCGGAACATAATCCCCCATTCCTCCATATTTTTTCATATCATTATATTCTTCTTGATTTAATATAAATAATAATTCTTTTGATTCTGAATTTAAATCCGCTTCTACAACTCCTCCCCAATCTTCAAATATTTTATATTTTGCTCCTAAAAGTCTATTTTCTTTTTTTGCATATTTCATTTTTCCACCTTCATTTATAAAAAAAGTGCTTATATAATAAATTTAAATTTCATTATTAACACTTTTCTTATAATCTTTTCTATTCCAAACTTATTTAAGCATTGTTTTAGCCTTTTTAAGTTCTTTATTGTACACTATCTCTTTTTTATTTAGATCTTCTTTAAAAGCCTTTTTTATGGATTCTAAAGCTATCTTCTGCTCTGACTTGATTTCATTAATTTCATTCTTATAATTTTCTTCTGTATTTTTTAGAATATTATTTTGTTCTTTTATCTCTAATTTCATTGAATTAACTTCATTTTTATGACTTTGCTCTATTTCTTTTGTTAGCTTTAATTGCTCTTTAATTTCTAACTTTAATATTTCTAACTCATTTTTATAGAAATCTCTCATGTTTTCAATATTTTCTAACTTTTGTAAGACATCTTTGTTTTTATGTTCTGTATTTGTAAGACTATTTTTCAATTCAATATTATCTTTTTCTAGGCTTTTATTTAGCTTTTCTAATTCCTTATTAATTTCTTTGAATTCTCTATATTCTGCAATAATACTATTTAAAGTATTTATTTGTTCTTGCTGGCTATCAATAGCTTTAGTTTTTTGCTCTAACTCATTTAATGCAGTTTCTAATTTAAAATTCACTTCTTTTGAACTTGATTCTAATTCTTTACTCTTTAAACTAATTTCTTTGAACTTTTCTTTTAAATTTTCTTTTTGTTCTTGAAGATCTGCTATTGTTTTATCTTTAGTTTTTAATTCTAAGCTTAATGTTTCTCTTATTCTTTCTTCTGATGTTTGATTTATTGATAATGAATTTATAAACATTCCAACTAATCCATTTATAGTCTCCTGGAATGTTTCAATTTCTTTTGCTCTATCTGAAATTAATCCTTTTGCTTTTGCCATTTCAAAAGAATTCAAAATACTTTTGAACATTTCAGCTTGATTTAATCCCTTTTCATCTGCTATTTCTCTAAATTTTTTAATATCTGCATCATTTAATCTAAATGATGCAGCTTTAATTTCATTACTCATTTTCTCCACCTCTTACTTTGTATTTGTATTACATTACATTGTATTTTTATGTATTATGCATATTTTAGCACATTATTCTCTAAAAATCACCTTATATACTCAATATTAATAGTAAAATATTTACATTTATTCTTTATTATGTTAATATATAAATATATTATTTAAGGAGGCTTATTATGAAAAAATTTTTATGTTCATTTTTAATTTTAGCAAGCGGATTAACTACTGTTCCGGCACTTGCTAATCAATCTACTAATTTAAATGTAAATACAAATACAACTAAAGAAATTTCACCTAAAGCTCAATATGGAGTTATAACTGCTAATAATGTCCAATATAGAAGTGCTCCTGGATTATCTAGTACTGTATATGGACAAGTTCATAAGGGTGCCAAAGTTGGACTTCCTTATGTTAAAGAAGTTTATAAAGATGGTCTTTGGTGGACTAATATTTTATATAATAACAAATCTGCTTGGGTGGCATCTAAATATGTTAAAATGGTTTAAAAATAAAAATAAATTTTTTTTTTAATATTTATAATTTTTTTAATGATAACTTATTACCAATTTACTAACCTAAAAGATTCCACGCCTAAATTAACAACTGTCAATTCAATTGAAGAAAAAACTATTTCTAAACCTATAGCAGATAAAATTATATTAGAAGAATCTTTAAAAAAAATATCTTCAAATGTAAGGAATTTTGGTTCAGATGGAAGTATACAGACATCAGAATATTTAAAAGAGAAACTCTTAGAATATGATTATGATGTCACATTTCAAAATTTTGAAATATATAAACAAGATTCTAATTCTACTGTATACACAAAAACTAATCTAGAGTATCTCGATCTTAATCCATATAATTCAAAAAAACTTGGCACAGGACGTAATGTAATTGCACTGCCTA
>JBOFRC010000364.1:0-2172 GCA_051650825.1 Sarcina sp.
TCAGCTTTCCATGTTTGTTTAGCTAAAGTGCATCGTTATTATTCATGCCAAACAGCCAGAGTTGCAATGACAAATCTGCAATTGTGCCATATGACTGAGCACATTAAATAGCATGGAAGTGCATCTTCAATAGTTTTAAGGTTAAGCATACCAGGGCCCTTCCTATTGTATATTCAGCAGGTTAGTCATATGATTGTTTGCCTTCCCCACTTGTGTAGATTTGCTTTACTTGGTTAATTTTTTTCATCAGCTCAATGTGATGCAGTAGACACCACCCATCTCACACTCTCTGTAGAGTCAGAAACATTGCATTCGTTATTTGGAACTACCAACCGTATTTGATCCAGTTCTGCAAGTACATTTTCTGCACATACAATAAACCCATTGCTACAAGTATATATTTTCATGTTTATCACACTACAAATTTTCAAGATAATGTAAATGAAACCAATACCGCTAATAATGTGTATATACTGTATATGTTATATCCATATAACTGCCTTTAACTTTTGGATTGAATTAAATAGATTTAGGCAAAATCACAGACATTTTGCACCAATAAATTTCACTGTGGATGGAACAATGTGCGTGAGTTCTTGTTTAATTACCTCAAAAGCCCTTACACTGTGTTCTAAGATATTTTGTTTGCTTGTTTATATAATGCACAGTGCATGCATTCTGCAGGTCAATCATACTGTAAATTGGGTCAGTCAGAAAACTCTCTCTTCCGTTTGCCTTCTTCTCTTGGGTAGGCTTGCTTTACTTGTTTCATTTCTGTCATGAGCTCGAAATCAGGTAAGAGGTAAGTGGAATAACAATGTTTTTTAAGTAACATTTATTTTTAAAACATTGATGTTTCATGTCAGATCTCAATACTCCCATAGAATTGCCAGTTAACGCCACCAATAATCAACATGGATGCATAATATGTCAGTGATCCAGGGATAAATATATTCTATTCTATTATACAATATATCTATATATATATATATATATATATATATGCATTATATTATATACTGTATTTATGAGAATTCAGACAATTCTTCTGTGTTTTAGAAGAAAAGGCGCAACACAAAGATAGGGTAATAGTGAAAATTGAATTTATTCTGCAATTAAATTAGCATTTATCCATTGGCTGGCAGAATTCCTGAGGAGGTGGGATTCTTTTTATGTCATTATGAAAATCCAGTGTAACACCAGAGATATTGTGTTGCTAGTGGCCAATTTAATCAACTTCAACAGAATCATTTATAACAGACATACATGATTAAGATTGGCAAAGACTGGCAAGAGCACTCAAGACAGTTATGTTCATGAAAGGTCTTTTTAAAAAATGTTTTTGGCGTTTCTGCTTTATTTGACAGTGACAGTAGAGAGAGACAGGAAAGGCAGGGGAGAGAGGGGATGACATGCAGCAAAGGCCCCCAGTTGGTAACGAACTCGAAAAACTGCTGTTAGATGTAGCTTAGCACAAGCTGGCAGTGGGTGGAAATGCTTGAATTGCGATAAAATCAGCGCTTTTTACTTCCTCCAGAATGTAATCCTTTAGCAGTGGCAGCATGCAGTCCAACAGCTCGTTTTGGACCATCTTTGGCGCCTTTACAAACAGTAAGTTAGCTGTCTTAGGTGCTCCTCCAGCACACTGTCTAAGGAGGCAACAAAATCCACCAATCCCCTGTAAATGCCAGGGTTGTCCGAGGAGTCAGTTTCATCATGCCGACTCAAAAGCCCCACAAAACTAAACAGTCGATTATTTCGGATAAAATGTGCCCGTTTTTAATCCACCTTCTCACTGCGATCCTGTGGCCGTGGTCCAGCTGCCTTGCGATGTTCACTCTGCCTAATGTGGCTAACGTTAGCTGGACAGAATTATCAGGAATACTTTATTTGTCCCCGAGGGGAAACTCTTTTGTTACAGCTGCTCACTATCACGTCAGTGCACACAGGGAAAGAAGTTCTAAGCAAATCAGAATATTACACACTATAATACAGGCAAGATAAATTAAGTACCAAGTGGATATAAGTATAAAATTAAAATAAGTGTAAAGTACAAAGTGGATTTACCGGTTGATAAGTATGTACCGTATAATAATAAGTAGTAAGTAACAGTGCATGAACTGTCAAGTGTAGCTTAAGATGATTATGAGACGGATATTGCACAGCAGTATC
>JBOFRC010000365.1:0-1497 GCA_051650825.1 Sarcina sp.
TAAACCAGCTGGAATTATCTGTGATTAGTCAGTCAGTGTCTTTGATTTATCAAACAGCAAGTATGAAGTGAGCAGACAGGAAGAAGTCTTGATGCCAGGACCAGAGAGCCCACTACTACCAGTAATTTCCTATTTACATGAGTTTTTCCAGCATATTATTTGTACTGAAGAAAAAAAGAGACCAACAGCACTTGCTATATGGTGTTCTGTAAATCCACATATAAAGAACCTGATCAAATGACAAAGCACAGAAATTAACTAGTGTTTAAAAACCTACTTACTCTCAGTCAGATATTGTCTGACTGCAAGATCTCAGTTGGAGCCTCCTAAATCAGACCTCACTCACACACTGGCATCCTCTACAGCGTTTCTTTAGACGGGATCCCAGGTCCTCTGAGTCGGTGCCAGTCCACTTGGCTCATTTGGATTTATGCAAAGTTAATCCAGCCGCTTTACATTGGGCAGGGGCCTTTCGATGGACATTTGTATACAGTTTTTTGGCTGAGAAACTGGACCATGAATTGAAACCACTGTAACTATCATGAATCCAAGGTTGACTACACCTGCTGCCCATGTACAGAAGCAACCTAAAAGCTGGAGAAATGGAAAGCTGTCATTGTTTTCACAGTCAAGAATGAACTTTGAACATCAGTTGGTTGAATAAATATTAAAGATAGAAAGTGCTCTAATTTTGTCTACATGGCGCACAGAGCAATATGGCTGACAAGCATGCTCCATCCAGTAAATTGAATTTTGTTGTATTAAATTTGCAGAGATCAGTGGCTGAACCCTAGAAGAGTTATGTTAGAGCCCGTCAAAGCTTATCTCCAACTATGACCGTAGCACGAGTTACAATGTAACATTCATTCACATGTGCTGATTATTTGAATGAATTGATTTTACACCTTAGATCAATTATACACTCTGAACAAAGACAAAAACTCTAGTTATTTGTCATTAGTTAGTCCATTTCCTTTTGGCTTTTTATAAGTTCTGAATTTTTCTATTTAAGGCTGTAAAATCAGGTGTCTCCCTGAAAATTCACTGTACAAATGGTCCATAGATAGAATTGATTGGTTAATTATTAATGAACAATCAATTGAATCTTCTATCTTCTTATAATAACTGTCCCCTCCTTGCACTGACAGAGATCACATGGTTTAATGAGTTTATCGGCTGCTACAACAGAAAGACCATAGCAATATGACAAAGGCATGGATAAACAGTTAGATGTGGTTCAAATGAAGTTAGAAATGGTTTTGGAACATGTTGAGACGAATACACAGCCTGACAGTGCTGCCACAGAAGACAACTTCATTCAAGTATCAGACCATTATGTTTCTGTAAAAAGCTTATTGAGGATTAACTTTTTGACCAGTGCACATAACACGTGGCTCTGACTTGGATTATTCAGTGTAGAAATCAGTGCTTATTACAAACATTTGCAAGCATTGCATGTAAGTGTTGCAATCACAAATTGCAGGAAGCTTTAGTTTC
>JBOFRC010000366.1:0-1054 GCA_051650825.1 Sarcina sp.
GAAATTGTTTAAATCAACTATAAATTACAAATTGTTTAAATTTTTTAACTATTATTCATCATTACTTACTATTTTCCCCTGCTAATAATCTATAATATTTAGGTAACTTATCGCTTTTACATTTATCGCATTTTTTTGCATAACAATAGGATTTAGGCTTATCTAATTTTTTATGCATTCTTTCCCATATTAATTTTATATCTTCCTCTAAAACATTTCCAAAAACTTCAGAAACAAAGTCACATGGTAAAAAATTTCCCTTATTATCTATATATGAATGTTGCACTCCTGCACCACAGCCAAATTGATCCTCTGATTCTACATATGAAAATGCAGAAACCTTTGGGTACTCTTTATTTATATTAAGCTCAATGTGTAAATTAATTAATTGCTTTTTTTCTTCCTTAGATAAAATTTCAGAATTCTTTTCTAGCAGTGATCCACATGGAATTGGCTCTAATATTCGGACTTCATCTATACCTAAAATTTTTAAAAATTTATTTAATTCATATATTTCTCCTGTATTTAACATTTCTCTAGTGCAAACTATTTGTGCCATTGTATAAAGTCCAACTTTTTTACAATTTTTAATTGCTTCAATGGCTATTTTATATGCTCCTTCATAGCCTCTTTTACTATCATGTACATCTTCTTTTATACTATCTATACTTATACCTACTCCAAAAAGCCCTGCATTTTTCAAACTTTTTGCCTTTTCAATTGATAAACCAAAACCATTAGTAAATAAGTATGTTATACTTCTTTTATCTACAAATCCAATTATTTCTTCTAAATCTTTTCTAAGTAATGGTTCCCCACCTGTAAATCCAATTATGCCTACACCTAACTTTTGAAGATCACTAATAATTGTCTTCATATTCTTTGTTGTTAATTCTTCAGTATAGAAATCCTCGACCTTAATAAATCTTTTAGCACTACAGTGCCAGCACTTATACATACACCGCCCCGTAATTGCTATATAAGTAGATATTGGTGCTTTTCTTTTTCCATTACAATGATTCAAAAAAAATTCTTCTTCCTCACCTTCGACAGC
>JBOFRC010000367.1:0-1499 GCA_051650825.1 Sarcina sp.
CATGTCGAAATATACTGTATCTATTAGATTACTCATTTTGGTGTTAAATCTGATGTCAAAGTCAGCACTATATAGAGAGGATACACTCAAACTGATGACCTAGACTTCCTCTTTGTCAGTTCAGGTAAAGGTTTGATCAAACACCTCTGAGTTGATTAATTATGATGAAACTGTTTAACATCCTGGTCTGCTAGCACATCATTAAAAGGAAAAAAACCCAGGGTGGCACACATTGATAAGGGAGTCTGGGGATCCTCCCCTGACAAAATTTTGAGCGTCAAACATTTCATTTCTTGCATTCTAGTGAATTTTTATGCACCAATTTGTGCCTATTCTGCATCAACTTATGATGGAAATGTATTATTTATGTAAAGGAAAACACAAGGTGACAATTCAAAATATAATGGACTAAAGCTCTCAGGCATTCTGTATTGCTTTCAAATATTTCAAACATTTCTAATCTCAGATTGCACCAAAATGTTCATGTTCATGTTCATGTTGAAAACATCTATTATTTAACACTGTTGTATAAATTTATAGGCTATATTTAAATTCAAATGAATGAAATTCAAATGCCCCACGCTTGTCACATTCTTCCTTCTGTCTCCCTTTTTCAGCCACATTCCCACTTTCTCAAAACCATTTATTGCCATTCCCTACCTGTCCACCAGATGCCCCCAGACTTCTTCATTCACCTTCTCACTTCCCTCATCAGCCACTCACTATATATACCAGCCCAGGTCCTTTGTTCCTTTGCCAGTTAATCCTAGTTGCTATGTTGCTGTCTTGCCTTGTACGTGCTGTAAATATTGAGGGGGACACCAGTCATTGTAGGTTCGATTCCACCACGTTTCATGTCTTTTTGTTGATTTCTTGAAGGCTTTTTGATGGAATCAGTCGGTAAGAATTGTGTTATGTGGAGTACCTGAAAATACTTAGAAATGTTGTGTACTGGTATACATATCACACCATGCAGGTTAATGAGGTAGAGTTGATCTGAATCTTTATATCAGCATGAGCAGGCAGGGTGGAATATCTCTATTCTTGTTTAACTGGATCACTTGTCTGGGCAGTTAAATGGTTGTAAAACAACCTATCTCTATGGTAATTTAAAATGTTATAATTTTACACTGTATATGCAGATATAAACTATAAAGAAATACAATACACTAGTTGATTGACTAAATGATTAATCAGTTAATTGCTCAATAATTGAATGTTTTTCAAAATGTGCATATAGAAATATTAAGCTTTTCTATGAGATGATAATATAAAGAGGTGAGACAGATAGTTGAACAGGATTTATCTGTTTATTGATTCATTTGAAATCAAATCAGAACTGTCAAAAATATTTTCCAGCAGTGATGTCATCGACGCTGTACATCCTGGTGAATGTGACATCATCAGAGGATGTGACATCATCATAGCAGATGTGTTGGCACATGGAGGAGATTGTTATGGGTTCCTGGCACAAACAAAAGAGCTCTTCTGCTGGCACT
>JBOFRC010000368.1:0-4886 GCA_051650825.1 Sarcina sp.
TTTACTAGAATAAGTATCTGAAGATTCATTAATATTTGTTCTGATTTAATATTTTAATAATATAATTTACTGGAGGAAATCAAATGAATTTTTTTAAACCATTATCCCCTTTCCAAAAAATATTTTTCATCTTCTTTATGGCAGCTGGAGTTTTATCATTCTTTGTGCCATTATTTACAGGAGATTCAACATTTTTTGATTTATTTAGTGCAATAAGTATAATTGGATTAATTTCTTCTTTATCAGGAGTTTTAACATCAATATATCAAGTTAGAGCTAGTATCGCTTGTTATTTTTGGTGGATTTTAAATACAGTTACATATGGTATAGTAGCTATAAATCAGCACTTATACGGGCAATTTATACAAAACATAATATTCTTATTACCACTAGAAGTTTGGGGATTTATTGCATGGAAGAAAAATCTTTCAAAATCCGAAGATGATTCAATAACAGTAAAAAAATTTACTACTATGAATTGGATTGTAACTATAATAGCATTAGTAATCTGTTGGTTCTTATATGGTGAACTTTTAAATTACTTACCAGAAATATTTAAATCTTTATTTGGTATGACAATACAAGCTGATAATCAAATTAAGCTTGATTCATTTACGTCTATAATAACTATTTTCGCAGTGTTCTTAACATCTAAAAGATATATAGAACAGTGGTATTTCTGGATTATTGCAAATATAGGAATAGTATTATTTATTAAAAATATTATAAGTACTGGAATATTTTCTGTTTCAGATTTATCAGGTGCACTTGTTTGGGCACAATATGGAACAGCATCAGTATACGGACTTTACTGTTGGCTTAAGATTCACAAAAAACAGGTACAAGCTAAAACAGTATAAAATAAAAAGACAGTATTTCTATAACTTTTGAAATACTGTCTTTTATTTTTCATCTATTTTAGTAAAGTATAAGCATGTTCATAAAAATCTACTTTTTTTACATAATTAGCAGTTTGATTAAACGGTATCTTTTGAAGATCTTTACCATTTATAGAATATTGCCTATTATTAAGCCAGTTTTCAACATTAGTTCTTCCAGCATTATAAGCTGCTATTGCAACATTCTTTTCACCAAATTCATTTTCTAAATTTTTTATATACCAACAACCAAATTCAATGTTTATTTTAGGATTATATAACATTTCAGGCGTAAAATTTTTAACACCTAATTTTGAAGCTATCCATTCTCCGGTTTCATTTGTTATTTGCATTAAACCTTTAGCATTTTTATTCGATATAGCATTAGGATTATAATTACTTTCTGTTTTTATTATTCCCTTAACTAAAAAAGGATTTACTCCAAATTCAGAACTGTATTTCTGTATATCTCCATTATATTTATTTGGAAGAATTTCTTTTTTAGCAATTATAGCTACAAAGACAACTGCTAATATAATAATAACGCTTATGACTATTGATTTTTTTTTCATTTGTAATTCCTTCAATCAATTTATGTATTTTTGAACTCTCACTATTTGACTTTAATTTAAAAAATTAAAATTTCCTAAAATAATTACTGATGCTACTATTGCAACTGTGCACATTGCTTTTGTAATTCCTTCTATCATAGAACCAGTTCTAAACCTTGTAAAACTTATTCTAAATCGCATAAAAGGAATAAAAAAAGGGACACCTGCTCTAGTAAACATATCAAGTAATATATGACTTGCATATCCTATTAGTACTCCTAATAAATAAACTCTTATATATGATACTAAAGAGTTACTATATACATATGAAAAAATCATAGCAACAATAAATATAATTAGCACTAATAACGTTGATGGATTTTTCGAGAATTTTTTCTTTTTAATAGGAATACTATTCAATAAAAATATAGTCGAAAACATTATGATTAATCCTGCTATAATTGCAAAAATAAAATGATTTCTATTATCTACATCTTCATACAACATTGAACTTAATTTATTTCCTATTAATGTCGTAAAAACTGCAAAAATAGCTAAAGCAATAAAACTATGAGTCCCTCCACGGTGTCCAAATTTCTCAGCAATAAACTTTGAAATTGGTTTTACACGTTGCCCAAGCGTACTACTCGGAGAATCTATATCTGGTATAAGACTCCCAATTGCACCACCAGCCATAGTAACTGCTGCAAATATAATAGGATCATGTATTTGTATAGAAAATACTTTTTCAGCTACCACAGGCGTAAGAGCACCAAATGCTATACCACCAAATCTATGTGTTGGTCCTAACACACTTAACACCCCCTTTTAATTTGTATATACCTATTATAGATATAAAAATAGTATCTAGCAATAACTAGATACTATTTTAAAACTAAGATGTTGCATCATTGTTTGATCCATAATTTCCCGTATTATTTGCGGCTCCTATATATTTTGATGGAATTGGTGCAGATGTTAACATCCACCCTTTTTGTCCTTTATAAACTACATCATTCATCTTATTAGCTGTATTTAATATTTGAGCTTTATTATCAGCTGGATTAGCACTTACCATCGTAGCTGGATTTATTTCTCCAACAACTTTTGATAAATCTGTTGGATATTGATAAAGCTTAATAATTGGTGTATTTGCATTAGGTAAAAACTCTACTATATAAGGCATATTACCAAGTGTTAATGGAGCAAAATTCGATTCATTAGGAATTAATGTCATATCTTTTGCATTTACAAAAGTATCTGTTTTAAAACCAAGACCATCAACATCTCCAGCTGCTGATCCTAATATGAAGTAACCGTCAACATACCCTATAACTAAAAGATTAGTTCCGGCAGGGTAATATTTTATTGGGCCATTACCTTCTAATATATTATTGTAAACAGGAATATTTTGTTTTGAAGTTATCATACCTGTTATTAAGTAATTTATATGCATTTTGCCATCAGCAAGAGGAATTGGTGCTTCATAAGTTCCTTGTGGTATATACATTCCATTTCCTATATCTATTTTTGATGCTGTAATATTCATTGGTGTAGTAATTGACATATTATTGCTAGATAAATTATCTGTATTTTCTGATGTTGCCTGCTTTAATAAATTGTCATTTACTTTCTGATGAATTGAAGGTTTTGTCCCATTTGTATAGGCAAAAATTGCAATCCCACCAACTATAATTACAACTCCTAATGCAACTAATAATTTTAATGATTTCATAAATTCATTCTCCTAAATATATAATTATATTTCTCATTATATTCGCAAAGAATACTTAAAACGTTTCAAAGGAATTACAAATTTTAGAATAAGTTTACTAATGCAATCTCTCTTTTATATTAATCTAATAACGATTTTTTAAAAATTTAACTTTTGAAAAGAAAAAAGATGTAATTTTTAAAAAGAAAAAAGATATAATCTAAAACTTTTAGATTATATCTTTTTTATCTAAGTTAATACTCTTCTATCTTTTCGCTTTTTTACCATTTTTATCATATCTTTTTCTTAATAATATTTCCGTAATTATTTGAAATATTAAACCTATAAACAATGAAACTATTGATACAACCCAAAGATTATTTGTAAAAAATATTAATATAGTTGAAATAAGCATTGCTAATATACCACTAGACACCTGCATATTACATGATAATTTATTTGCAAAAACCCAAGCTTCTTTACTGCTTTTAGACCTTTTCGTTCTATAACCTCTAGTATTACTTATTACTGGTGTTATTTTTGATTTATTATAAAATCCTGAAAATATTAAAGTAAGTCCAACTACCCAAGAATAAAAAATCATATATTTTCTCTCCTAACAATCCATTTTATATAATAATTATTTGTACACTTTTATAGTATATTATTTATTGATTATTTTCAAATAGACCTTATGTATAAAATATATTTTTTTACTTATAATAGTAGTGAAACATTTCAAATTTACGCCTTATAATATTTTATAAAACCTCCTAAATTTATTTTTTAGGAGGTTTTTAATGTACATTATTTTCCTAAAAGATCTTTAAATTTATCTAAAATAGAATTATTTTTTTCTTCTTCATAAACATCATAATCTTCACTAAAGCAATAATCACTATTGTTTATATTTGAGCTTTCAGACTTAATTTCTATAGGTATATCTAATATTTCAGTTTTAGAGCCATCTATTTTATCATAAAATTCTTCTTTACTCATAGCTATAGTTTTTTCTATACTAGAATCACTTTGCTCCCTTGATTTCGGAGTGAATGATTGTGCAACTATTTGTCTTTTTCTTAACATTGCGTCTCTTTCTTCTTTTAAATGTATTTCTTTCATATATAATTCTAAATCCTTTTCTTCTATAAATCGTTTTTCTTCTAATAGTTTTTCTAAATATTCTATTTTTTTATTTGTATCATTAAGTGTAGACTCAAAATTTTCAATTTTACTATCTTGCTCAAAAGCTTCTTCTCTATTATCTTCTAAAACATTGTCTATAAATTGTCTTTCTATTATAGTAGTTTTTTCAGGGCTTAAATCATACGTTTCTTGCTCATTATCAATTTCATCAATATAAATTTCTTTTTGATTATTTTCATTTTCATCAACATAATTTTTAAAAATACTTTCGTCTTTATTTAATTCTTTCTCTATACTATTTAATATCACATCCATTTTATCTACTTTATGTATAAATTCGAACTTTTCTAGTTCATCCATATCAAAATTATTTATATTTTCTTTAATTACTTCGTCAATTTCAAGCTTAACTTTCCTTAAAATTTCAAATTTATTTTTTATACTGTCTCTAATCATATACAACTCCTGCCTTTAAATACTCGTTATTTTACTATCACCTACTTTATATCTTTATTATATATACTACAATATTATAAATCGAACATAAAGTATCAAATAACTACGAACTAAAAAAATATTAAAAATTCATCCATCTAT
>JBOFRC010000369.1:0-6872 GCA_051650825.1 Sarcina sp.
TTCTTATTTTCTAAGCTTGATATGCAAAGGGTTAATTTTGATTTTCAAGAGGTTAATATTTCTGATTACTTAGATGATATTATGGAGGAATTTAGTTTTACTTTTAGTGAAGATGAACAGACGTTTAAATATAATAATTCTTTAAAAAAATCAGAGATTGTAAATTTAGATTCGAAAAGTATGTATAGAACTCTGCGAAATATTGTTGGTAATGCTAAAAAATATTGTGGAGTAGACTTAGAAGTGGATGTTAATGTTTATGGTGAAAATGATTATGTAATTATTTCAATCAAGGATAATGGACCAGGAATAAAAGAAGAACATCTAAAAAATATATTTGAAAGATTTTATAGAGTTGATAAGGAAAGAACTAAAGATTTAATGAGTACAGGTCTTGGGCTTGCAATAGCTAAAGAGATTATTGAGGCACATAATGGTAAAATAGGGGTAAAGAGTGTAATTGATAAGGGTAGTGAATTTATAATTAAACTACCTATTTCAAGAGAGTAATAAAAATGTTCCCTATTCTAAATAAAAAGTTGAGTGAGATAATGCACTTGATATAAAAAGAGAGGTACAACAAATGAAGAAAATTTTAGTTATAGAAGATGATATTAATATTGCAGAACTTGAAAGGGATTATTTAGAACTTAATAACTATGAAGTCAATATATCACATAATGGCGAAGAGGGTTTTGAGAAAGCTATGCTTGGAATCTATGACCTTATAGTAGTTGATTTAATGCTACCTGATAAAAGTGGATTTGATATAGTAAAAGGTGTTAGAGAAAAGTATGAAACACCTATAATTATAGTTTCTGCAAAAAATGAAGATATTGATAAGATTAGAGGGTTTGGATTTGGTGCTGATGATTATTTAACTAAGCCTTTTAGCCCCTCTGAGTTAGTGGCTAGGATAAAATCTCACATTATGAGGTATGAAAGATTAGTTGGTAAAAAAGAAAATAGGGAAGTAATAGTGAATAAGGCTCTAGAAATAAAAACAGATTCTCATAAGGTTTTTATAAGAGGAAAAGAAGTTATATTGACTACTAAAGAATATGAGCTTTTATTATTTTTAGCTAGCAATACTAATATTGTTTTTACTAAAGATCAGTTGTTTGATAAGATTTGGGGAAGTGAATATTATGGAGATACTGCTACTGTTGCAGTACATATTCAAAAGTTAAGAAAAAAGATAGAAAAAGATAGTGGTAGCCCAGAGTATATTGAAACTATATGGGGAACTGGCTATAGATTTAATGAGTAAAATAAGATGATATATGTAACTATTTGCTAAATAGTACATAAATATAGTAATGTATAATTAAATGGATTATTATGGAGAAGAACAAATGGAAAAATATTTTATGAAAGGAGATGCCGCAAGGTTAAAAATATGACAAACATGTACTTAAAATATACTTTGACTGACGATCAATTGATGGAAAGTTTTGATACTTTGATTGAAGGAATGGGTATAGAAGATGAACGAATGAAGATTAAGCTAAAATCAAAATTAAAAACAAATTCTGAAAAAAATATAGATATAGATTTTATTGAAGGTGTTTTTTATAATAAAAATAATGGAGCTAAAATACCAATAGATGAGCTAATAAAAGTAGTTGAATTAGAGAATGTATTAGTATTAAAGTTTGCTACTAGAGGAAATATTATTATACCTTTAAATTATATCTATGAGAATAACAATTATAAAGATATTGAAGTTGAATTAAAAAAGATAGCAAGAGAAAATAAAAAGAAAATAGAAGCTAGAGATTATAGTCAGGTTGAAGTTTTGACTTGTGAGGGTGTAAGTGCTAAAAAACAATATGTAGCACATAAGATGTTTAATTTAAGGCAAAGCAATCAATATATGTATATTATTTTTGCTATATATACTATTGGAATAATTTTATTAGCTACTTTAGCTGGACTAGCTAATATTTATAATTTTGCAAATGGTAATATAGCAATTAGTAATCCATATAGAACTGCTAACTGGATATTAATTTTATGCCTTTTAATTTGTGCTATTGGAATAAAGTTTGGTTTTAGTAAATACTTTGAAACTAAAATAAGTGATGAAAAAATTAATTCAAAATTTGAATTTGGAAAAGAACAAATAAAAGTTAGCTATGCAAATATAGAAAAGACATTCAGAGCTAAAGATGTTTATGGGTATGAAGTTAAAAGCGGATATCTAATTATATATATAAAGCGAAAAAAAGGGTTTGAGCTTGTAGAAATAGTATTAAGTAAAATTGATAAGAATTTAAAAAAAGAAATTTGTGCAAGAATAGAAGAAGTTAATGATAGTGTAGTTTTTAAAGCGGAAATTGAAAAATATATTAAAGAACAGAAAAAGAAAAGAAAGATTTTATTTATAGTATTTATAGTAGTTACTATGATAAGTTTTCTTATATCAATTAATATATTAGATATAATATATAAAATTGATAGAACATATTTTGAAAAGCTTCTTGTTTTGAGAAATTTAAGAGCTTTATCAAATATTAGAATATTTTAATTTAGGGAAATAAAAGAAGAGGAGTTGTTTGTTATGCCAATGATTAAATTCAGGGGAATAGAAAAAGAAGAGATTAGGGGGGAAAGCAAGAAGTTAGTTGATAATCTTGCCAAAATAGTAGAGTGTCCAAGAGATTATTTTACTTTAGAGATAACTAATAGCGATTTTATATTTAATGGAGAAGATGTAGCACAGCCAGTTATTATTGAAGTTTCTTGGTTTGATAGGGGACAAGCTATACAAGATGAAGTAGCAAAAGTTATAACAAATGCATTTAAAAAAGATAGAGAGTACGTAGAAGTTTTCTTTACGAAGTTAGAAGAAAATTCTTATTATGAAAATGGAGTTCATTTTTAAAAAGTTTTTGAAAAGAAAAATATCGTGTAGTATTTTAATTTAATAAAATACTACACGATATTTTTTATTACATGAAAATAATTTTCCTTTAAAAGAAATTTATGATATTATAATTAAGAATAATTCAGACCAAAACAGTCTGAATATAGAATTAAATAATAAAAAATAGGAAATCTAAATAATTACATATTTAAGTGAGATACTAGAAAAACTAGATATTAAATAAATACAAATGAGGAGGGGTAAAATGATTTTTACAGATATTAAGAATTTTTTTACTGTTTTTGGAGCGCCTGTATTTTTACCAATCATAATATTTGTGATATGTAAGGCTTTAAGAATGAGTACTAAAAAATCATTTTTATCAGGATTATATGCTGGAGTTGGACTTGAAGGCTTTCTTATGCTAATTGGGGCTTTTACGCCAGTAATTCTTCCTGTAGTTAAGCAAATGGTAGATTCTACAGGAATAAACTTACCAGTATTAGATTTAGGATGGCAAACAACAGCTATTATTGCATATTCAAGTAAGGTAGGACTTATATTTTTTGCATTTTCTATAGTTATTCAATTAGCACTTTTTGCAAGTAAGTTCACTAATATATTTATGCCGTCTGATTTATGGCTTAATTATACTTATATGATATGGGGAGTAATGCTTTATATAGCTACAAATAATTTTTGGCTTTCTATGGTGTTTATGATTATGGTGTTGTTGTATACCATTTTAAATATAGAAGTTATATGTAAGAGATGGTCAAGGTATTATAATTTACCAAACTGTACGATAATTTCTACCCATAATACTGAGGTTACTGTAGGGCTATATCTTTTAGACCCAATATTTAATAAACTTGGTTTTAATAAATTAAAGTTTCACCCAGATGTACTTAAAGAAAAACTAGGAGTTTTTGGAGAGCCAGGAACTATAGGACTTATTATAGGTATTTTTATAGGGATTTTAGGAAATGTAAATAGACTAGATACTATGGCAGCTTGGGGACAAATTACAAAGCTTGGGATATTCCTAGCAGCACTTATGATGATATTCCCTAAAATAGCAGGAATATTTTCAAAGGCATTTTTACCTATGTCTGAAGAAGTTAATAAAAGATTAGAAAAAGATAAAGGTAATAGAAGAGAGTGGTATATTGGTGTTGATGATACAGCTGGATATGGAGAACCAGCAACACTAATTACAGGTACAATACTAATTCCTATTATGGTTGTTATGGCTCTTATTTTACCAGGGAATAAAACATTACCAATGGTTGATTTAATAGCACTTCCATTTATGGTAGAAGGTCTTATAGCTATGACAAAAGGAAATATGCTTAAAACAGCAATAGTAGCAACAATATGGTATTCAATAGGATTGTATATGTGTTCAGCAATTGCACCTATTTATACTCATGCAGCTATTTTATCAGGAGTAGCTATTCCAGCAGGTGTTGTTATGATTACGAGTTTTAACATGATGGCACAGCCAATAGCAGGATTAATGTTCTTTGCGTTCCTAAGTCAAAATCCATTTTTAATAGGTGGAGTAATAGTTTTATATATTGTTCTTTTAATAATAATTAAGAAAAATAAAGAAAGAATTCATGCTTATATTGAAAGACAAGCAGAAAAGAATGCTTAATTATTTGATTGAATCATAAGAGAATTAAGAGATTTGATGATTGAATGTTATTAAAGAAAAATAAAATATATTTTATTTAGAAATCTAATAAGATAATATAAAAGAAAGAATTATTATGAGTTTTTCAAGATTTTCAGTTAATACACTGAGAATCTCGAAGAACTCTTTTTTCATTATAAATTGATTATTTAAGTACACCAGTTCTAAGCCATTCTAGGTTTACACCAAGTTTAGTTTCTAATATTTTAAATACAGAATCAGGGATTCTTTCTCTACCAGCTTCCATAAGTTTTATATCAGAAGTTCTTACATTTAATAATTGAGCGAATTCCTTTTGTGTAAGGTTAAATTTCATTCTAGTTTCTCTAAGTCTTTTATTCATTAATATTGCTCCTTTTGTAAATCAAATACTAATAATACAGTAAAATAAATTTTATTAACTCTATTTTAGTATATTTCTTATAGACATATATCTAAGGATATATCTTTTTTTGTGAATATACTAGCTTTTTAGATTGAAAATATATTTATTTTTTATTATAATTGATGTTAAAAACTAAATATATGGAAATTAAAAGTAAAAATTAAGGAGGTTTTATGGAAATGTTAAAAAAAGGTGATACAATAGGTATTTTTAGTCCATCAGTTCCGATAACTAAGTTCTGTCCTAAAAGATTTAAAAGAGGAGTTGAATTCCTAGAAAAACAAGGATTTAAGGTACTGTATGGAAGTTTAACAGGTAAAAGTGATTTTTATAGATCAGGAAGTATTAAGGAAAGAGCTGATGAACTTAATGAATTAATAAGAAATCCAGAAGTAAAATGCATAATGTCAACAATTGGTGGTATGAATTCTAATTCTATTTTGCCATATATAGATTATGAGGTGTTAAAGAAGAATCCTAAAATTATAATAGGATATTCAGATGTTACAGCGATACTTTTAGGTATTTACAGTAAGACTGGTATAAACACATATTATGGACCAGCAGCAGTTGCTTCATTTGGCGAGTTTGAGCCTTTAGTAAGTGAAACTTTTAAATATTTTTATGATGTATGTTGCGATGAAAATATAATATATCCATATGAAATGAAAGTTCCTAAAAAATGGACAGATGAATTTATTGATTGGGAGTCACAAGAAAGAGCAAAAGAATTAAAAGATAATGAATTAATAACAGTTATAAATGGAAAAGTTAAAGGGCGAGTTATAGGTGGAAATTTAAATACAATGCAAGGTATTTGGGGTACTGAATATATGCCAGAAATAAAGAAGGGAGATATTCTTTTTATAGAAGATTCTCTTCATAACATAGCTACAATAGAAAGAACATTTTCGTTATTAAAGCTTAGTGGAGTATTTGAAAAGGTTAGTGGTATAATTCTTGGAAAGCATGAGTTGTTTGATGATAAAGGAACTAATAGAAAGCCTTATGAGGTATTACTAGAAGTTTTAGGAGATATAAAAATACCATTTTTAGCTGAATTTGATTGCTGCCATACACATCCAATGATGACGCTTCCAATAGGTGCAACTATTGAGTTAGATGCAACAAATAAAATAGTGAAAATAATAGAGGTTAACTAAATAAAAAAATCCACATCTAAATTTAAAATGTGGATTTTTTTATTTAATAGTTACTTTCTACTAATTTATTTGGAATAAACCAAATAAATAAGATAAAGAAAGAAATTATTAAAACTAAAGGTGGATAAAAGAAACCAGCTATTATAGCTAAAATATTTATAGCTAATGTTAGAGGGATTTTTTTATCATTATAAAGAGCTTTATAGACTTTAGAATCTGGACCATTGCTTTTTACTAAAGTGTTATTAACTAAAAAATAGCAAAAGTCAGCTAATAAAAATGCAAAGCCGTAAAAGAATTCAGGTGCTAAACTTGTTAAGTTTAGACCTACCCAATTTGTTGCGAATGGGAAAAGTGATAGTGAAAATAGTAGCAAAGTGTTCATCCAAATAACCTTTCCATTAACCTTATCAGCAAGTTGGAACATATGATGGTGATTATGCCATGTTATTCCGATTATAAAAAAACTGATTATGTAAGTTGCAAAAGATTCTTTTAAATTCCAAAGGTCAGCAAAAGTATGACCAGAAGGGATTTTCAAACCTAAAACAAGTAAAGTCATTATGATAGCAACAACACCATCTGTTAAAGCTTCAGTTCTGCTTTTATTCATAAATAAATTCATCCTTTTTTAGTATTATAAATTCAGATTATACATAATAAAATTCTAAATTTCAAATAAAAAAAATAATAGCACTAAAGTAAGACTTTAGTACTATTATTTATATAGTAAGCAATTTTCATAGATGTTTAATT
>JBOFRC010000370.1:0-26565 GCA_051650825.1 Sarcina sp.
AAATTTTGTTATAATAGAATGAGAATTTATTTATTACTTACAAAATATAAAATAAGAAATTAGATGTTAAATAAATTAAGATTTAAACTAGTTGATAGTTTTACTTTATTTAAACTCTAAGTTATAGTGAATATAAAGATAGCAGTTTTTTTATTTTACTTATAAATTTTAGTATGATTATAAACACTAGCTATTAGATAAATAAATTAAAGTAACAAAAGAAATTGTAATAAATCTTTTTTGTAAAAAGATAGGAGAATTTTTTATGGAAGTAAAAGAATTTATAGTTGATGAAGCGGGGATTGATATTAGAGCTGATAAATATCTTTCGGACGTTTTAAGTAATTTATCAAGAAGTTTTATAAAGGGCTTATTTGATAATGGAAAAGTTATGATAAATGGAAAGGTTCAAAAGGGGAAGTATAAGTTAGACCAAGGTGATAAGATTTCAATAGAAATTCCAGAGATTGAGGAGTTGAAGGTAGAAGCAGAAAATATACCTCTTGACATAATTTATGAAGATGCAGATATTATTGTTGTAAATAAGCCAAAAGGAATGGTGGTGCATCCAGCAGTAGGTAATTATACAGGTACTCTTGTTAATGCATTATTATATCATTGTAAAGACTTATCAGGTATAAATGGAGTAGCAAGACCAGGAATAGTACATAGAATTGATAAAGATACATCTGGTGTTCTTGTTATTGCAAAAAATGATAATGCGCATAATGAACTTGCAAAGCAATTTAAAGATCATAGTATAAAAAGAGAATATTTTGCTATTGTAGAAGGCAAAATGGGTAAGGATGAGGGGACAATAGATGCACCTCTTGCTAGACATTCTAAAGATAGATTAAAATATACAGTAATGCAAGGTGGGAAAAGAGCTGTAACGCATTATAAAACTTTAGAAGTTTACAACTCTTGCTCACTTGTAAAATGCAACTTAGAAACAGGAAGAACTCATCAAATAAGAGTCCATATGGCATTTATAAGTCATCCATTACTTGGAGATGTAGTCTATGGATTGAAAAGACAAAAACTTGTGAAAACAGGTCAGGCATTACATGCTAAAAATTTAGGATTTATTCATCCTAGAACTAAAGAATATGTTGAGTTTAATTCAGAGTTACCAGAATATTTTAAAGATTTAATAAGAAGGTTTGGAGGTCATTATGAAGATTAAAGCAATGCTTTTAGATGAAAATGCAATAAGAAGAACACTTATAAGAATATCACATGAAATAATAGAAAAAAATAAAGGTACTGATAATATAGTTTTAGTTGGAATAAAAAGAAGAGGATACCCTATAGCAGAAAGAATTAGTGCAGCTATAGAAAAAATTGAAAATATCAAAGTACCAGTTGCAAGTTTAGATATAACATTATATAGAGATGATTTATCTAAAATAGATGAATTACCAAAAGTAAAAGAAAGTTCATTGAATGTTGAAATAACAGGAAAAAAAGTTATTTTAGTAGATGATGTATTATATACTTGTAGAACAGTTAGAGCGGCTATAGATGCTTTAATGGATAATGGGAGACCAGAAGTTATAGAACTTGCAGTTTTAGTGGATAGAGGGCATAAGGAATTACCGATAAGAGCTGATTTTGTTGGTAAGAATATTCCAACTGCAAAAGATGAAATTGTAAAGGTTGAAATAGAAGAAATTGATGGTATTGATTCTGTTAAAATCTATGAATAAGAGGAGAGATAAATAGTGGATTATAAATTAATAGCAACAACAACTTTTGGTCTAGAGGCAGTAGCAGGAAAAGAACTTAAAGCTCTAGGGTATGAAGATTTAAAAATAGAAAATGGTAGAGTTCATTTCGAAGGAGATGAAATGGATATAGCTATAGCAAATATGTGGCTTAGAACTGCTGATAGAGTTCTTATAAATGTAGCTGAGTTTAAAGCAGAGAGCTTTGAGGAATTATTTAATAAAACAGCAGAAATAGATTGGTCTGAGTATGTCCCTTTAGATGGAAAGATGCACATAACAGGTAAGTCAATAAAATCAACATTATACAGTGTTCCAGATTGTCAATCCATAGTTAAAAAGGCTGTAGTTAAAAGTATGCAAAGACATTATAATACTGAGTGGTTTTCAGAAGATGGTCCAGTTTATAAAATAGAAGTAGGAATCTTAAAAGATATAGTTACTCTTACTATAGACACATCAGGTGAAGGACTTCATAAAAGAGGGTATAGAGAAAATTCAGGTGGAGCACCGTTAAAAGAAACACTTGCCTCAGCTTTAGTAATGCTTTCTAAATGGGATTCAGAACAGCTTTTAATAGATCCAACTTGTGGATCAGGAACAATATTAATAGAGGCTGCAATGATAGCAAATAATATTGCACCAGGACTTAATAGAAAATTTGTAAGTGAAACTTGGCCTAGTATTGACAAAGAACTTTGGGATCAAGTTAGAGAAGGGGCTAGAAATTCAATTAAGAAAAATCCATTAAAGCTTATAGGATACGATATAGATGGTAGAGTTTTAAGAACTGCTAGAAATAATACTAAAAAAGCAGGGGTAGAAGAATATATAGAACTTCAAAGAAGAGATATAGCTGAGTTTTCAACACCAAAAAGAAATGGTGTTATTATAAGTAACCCACCTTATGGTGAAAGACTTGGAGAAGTTAAAGAAGTAGAGGCTATAAATAGAAGATTTGGTAGTATAATAAAAGATTTTCCAGGTTGGGATATAAATGTTTTAACAGCATATCCTAAGTTTGAAAAATTTATAAACAGAAAAGCTAATAAAAATAGAAAATTATATAATGGTAGATTATTATGCTATTATTATCAATATTTTGGGGATAAATAATAATTTTAAAAAGATACATAGAGGAAATTTCCTCTATGTATCTTTTTTAGTCTATTTTTTCAGTTTCTATAATTTTAGGTGGGTCTATATAAAGAGTTTTATTAGTTGAATATATTACCATTCCAGGTTTTGCACCAGATGGTTTCTTTATATTTTTAATTAAGGTATAGTCAACAGGTACTTTAGTACTATCTTTGGCTTTACTATAGAATGCAGCTAAATTTGCAGCTTCAAGCAACGTTTCATCAGAAAAATTAAAAGCAGCTATAACTACATGAGAGCCTGGGATTTCTTTTGTGTGTAGCCAAGTATATCTTTTATCTGATGTTTTTAATGTTAATAAATCATTTTGAATATTATTTTTACCAACAAAAATATCTATACCTTCTTTTGATTTAAAGTGTAGTGGTTTAGAAATTTTTTCTTTTTTCTTTTTCTTAGTATTTCTAAATCTAATGTAAGATGACTCTATAAGTTCATTTTTTATTTCATCAATTTCTGAATAGGTGTCAACATTAGCTAAATTTGTAGAAACGGAATAAAGATAATCAAGTTCATTTTTAGCTAATTCTAATTGGTGTAAAGCTTCTATTTGTGCAGTTTTTAGTTTAGTATATCTTTTAAAATAATTTTGTACATTTTCAGAAGGTGTTTTATTTATATCAAGAGTAATATCAATATATTCTTCTTCAGTATTATAGTAATTTAAAAGCTTAACTGATTTATCACCTTTTTTGAAACTATAAATATAAGAGGTAAGAAGTTCTCCTTTTATTTTATAGTTTTCTTTCTTTTCGCAATCTTTTAATGTGTTTTCAAGAATCTTAATTTTTTTAAGACAACGATCAATATTAGTATTAACTAATCTTTGTATATTAACACTTTTAGCTAGTAACCTATCTTGTTTATCTTTTTGAGAATAAAAATATTCTAAAAGTTCACTAGAGCTATCTATTTCTTGTTGACTGTAATTTTCGTATATAAGTAAATCTTTGCAATAAAAATCTTTTAATATACCATTATCAAGATATATTAAATTTTTAAAGTCTGATAATATGCTATCTTTTTGACTATTTAAGAACTTATAAAGCATATTTGAATCAAAAGTTTGACCAATCTCTTTAGTGTATTTTATAAAAAGTTCCTTTGAGAAAGGTTTACTTATACCTGTTAATAGACTTGAAAAAGTTTTTTCATTTAAATCTAAAGGCGTTTCTTTAAGAAAAGATTCTATATCGTTTATATCAAAGTTTTGTAAGTTAATTTTATTAGATTTAGGAGGATAAACATATTCCACACCAGGGTATAATACCCTATAACTATTTTGACTAGCATTTAGATGTTTAATAGATTCCATTACCTTGTTATCTCTTTGTCTAACTAAAGTGATATTACTATGTCTACCCATAATTTCAATAATAAGTTCGTAAACACTTTCAAAGCCTAGTTCATCTTTAGCTTCTATTTTAAAAACTAATATTCTATCAAGGTCTATTTGAGTTATATCTACAATTCTACCACCGCATAAGTATTTTCTCATAAGCATACAGAATGTTGGTGCTTTTAGAGGATTTGCTTTTGGGATCTTAGTAAAATGTATTCTAGGATAAGTTGAGCTAGAGGAAATAAGTAATTTTCTATTTTCCTTTCCTCGTATAGTTAAAATTATTTCATCTTTTTCTGGTTGATTTATTTTATCTATTTTAGAACCAATTAAATTATCTTTTAATTCGTTTATAAGACTATGCATAAAAATACCATCTAAGGCCATTTAAATCATTCCTTTCTTAATTAGCTTTATCTAAAAATAAGTTTTTAGATATATAAAACCTAATTGAGATTTAGGTCTTAGCTTCTTAGATAAGTATAACATTTTGATATAAGTAATGGAAACGGTAGTATAAATTAAGTTGGAATAAAGAATCTAAAATAAAAATAAAAAATTTCTGAAATAAATATTAAGTTATTAGTATAAATATAAATTATATGTAAGAAAATGTTATAATATTCAGTGGTATGTTTTGATAAAGAATTTGATATAGTGTGGAGGGAGAGAATGAAGAGGAATTTTAAGTTAATAGGTATGTTAATTTTCGTTTGTATATTCTCTTTAGCTGGATGTACTAAAAGGGAAAATGATAATGTTTTAGAAAATATAGATGTTTTAGAAAATTTAGTTATAGACAGAAATGCTGATGGTACAGAAGATTATAAATATTTTAATAACGGGAAGTTAGAAAAAGTTAATTTTAAAAATAATAAAGGAAATCTTAGGGCATATAATGAGAAGTCAGATACTTTGATTTTTTTAGAGTATGACGATGATGGTTTTTATAGATTAAAAATTAGAACTAAAAATAAAGAGAAAAGTATAACGATAGATGGAATACTAAATTTTGTTACTATTAGTAGCGATGGAAATTATACATTTTATAGTACGTTGAATGCTGACAATATACCTGTTTTTCATATTTTGAACAATAATTCTTTTGAAAGTGAGATTTTAAAACAAGATAATATATTGATATCTGGTGATTTGATAAGTTTTAATAATAAAGGGAATTTGATTTTTTATGGAATTAATATAGACAAAAAGGAAGCTGGAGTTTTTGAATATGATATTAAATTGAAGACATATAGTTTAGTAACTAAAATTGAACAAGGAATTGTAACAGCTTTAGAAATTTTAGAAGGTAATAAAATACTTTTATTTAAGTCTTTAGATGAACAAAACTATATAGAAATTATTAGTAATAATAACTTAGAAAACAAAGTTATTAAATGTGATTTTAAGCATATAGAAAATGCTATATTAGTAAATGAAGATATTTATTTTAGTGCATTTGAAAATGATAAGTTGAATTTATATAAATATGATAATATAAAAAATAATATAAAAAGGCTTACTTTTACTTTTCCTTATAGTTTAGGACGAGAAAGTAGACTTTTAGAGTGGAATAATAGAATATATTTTGTCGATGTTAAAGGCGAAATTTATTATTATGATATAGCTAGTGAAAGTACAGTTCTAGGAGATTTTAGTAAAGGTGAATATATATTTTTAGATAAATAAATTTTAATGTTTATTTATCTTTTTTTATGTTTAAAAATAAAAAGCTTGTCAATAATAGTTGCTAAGGGGTGATGATATGATTACTAAGGAAATCATTGATAAAAGGGCTATGAAAAGAATACCTAGAACTATGGCAAGTAAACTTAATATTGTAATGGGAAGGGATGAAACAGATTCTCTTGTTGTGTTTACAGATAAAATAACTGTAGATAAGCAGTTATATTTAAATCTAGTATTTTCTAGAGAATTTAAATTTAAAAAAATAGAGAAAAGGCAAATAACAAACCTTTTAAAAGAATACAATCAGGAAAGAGAAAAATTTATTATATCGGAAAATTATGTGGAAAAAGAACTAGACAAGCTCATAGAAAATGCTATAAAAAAAGGTAGTAGTGATATTCATGTAGAGCCAGAAAAATTTTATTCAAATATTAGATTTAGAATAAATGGAGAATTGATAGCAATAGATAGAATTTCTATAGATGAACATAATTCAATTATAAATAGAATAAAGGTATTATCTAACATGGATATAGCGAATAAACTAGAACCTCAAGATGGGAAATTAGCAATTAATATAGGTCTTGAGAGTTTTGATATAAGGGTATCAAGTATTCCAACTACTAATGGTGAAAAAATAGTTCTTAGAATTTTATATAAAAATGAAGAATTAAATAGAATAGAAAACTTGAATTTTTCAAAAGCACAAAATGTAACGTTAAGAAAACTTTTAGCTTTAAAAAAGGGTATGATTATAGTTAGTGGTCCTACGGGGGCTGGTAAATCAACAACTTTATATGCTTGTCTAAATGAATTAGACAAGGCGAGATTAAATATTAGTACAGTAGAAGATCCGGTTGAATTTGATTTGTTAGGTATAACACAAATAAATGTTAATGAAAAAATAGGGTTTGATTTTTCAAAAGCACTTAAATATATATTAAGACAGGACCCCGATGTTATTTTAGTTGGGGAAATTAGAGATGAAGATACAGCGAAAATGGCAATAAGATCAGCTATAACAGGACATAAAGTTTTATCTACAATACATACGTCTTCTGGAAGAGAAGTCTATCATAGGTTTTTGAATATGGGAGTAGACAGATATTTATTAGATGATGCATTAGCAGGTGTTATAACTCAAAGATTAATAAAGACTTTATGTGTATGTAAAATAGAAGAAGAAATATTATTTGAACAACAGCAGATTAAAGCATATAAAGCGTGTGGATGTGAAGTGTGTAATAATACAGGGTATAGTGGAAGAACAGCAATAATAGAGGTGATAGACCTTAGTAATAAAGATAATATAAAATGGGGAGAACAAATGGTGTTTGGTGCTCGAAGGCTTTTGTTAGAAGGAAAGATAAGTTTAGCAGATTATTTAATCTTTAATGAGGGGGAAGGGCTTGATTATTAAAAGAAAAGTAAAAAAAGATTATATGAGTATTATGTATGTGGTATCTAGCTTAGAAAGTTATCTTAGTGCAGGTATAAATTTTATGAGAGCATTAGAATTAATACAAAGAGGACTTAAAAATAAGGAGTATGCAAATTCAGTAAGTAGAATAGCTAAAAGGATTAATGAAGGAGAAACTATAGCAAGTGCATTTATTGAGGAAGAGGAGTTTTATACAACAACTTTTATAGATATGTTAGCGGTTGCTGAGGAAAGTGGAGAAATAGAAAAAGTTTTAAATGCAATTAAAAAACATTTTAGTAGGAAAATAAAGCTAGAAACACAGATAAGAAATGCACTTATGTATCCTAAATTTATTTGTCTTGCTATATCTATTATGATTTTATTTTTTATTGATTTTATTTTACCAAGTATAGTTTCTATGTATGAGAGTTTAAGTGTAGAAGCAAGTTTTTTTACTAGGACTATTATTGAGTTAGATATATTTTTTTCTAGAGTAAATGTTTATGTATTTTCCATAGTAGTTATCTTTTTTATTTTTTTAATTTATAAAATAATTAAATACTATACAAAAGGGAAGGATTTAATAGCATTTCTAGAATTAAGAAAGCGTTATAAAGAAATTAGGTTAATAGAATTATTAAATTTAATATTAGATAGCGGAGTACCTGTAGTATATGCATTAGAAAGACTTTCACACTCTATTTCTGATTTATATATGACTGAATATATAAATACCGTTCTAATACAAATAAGGTCTGGAAATGATTTGTATGATTCTATAGATAAAGTACATGTGATGTCTGATGTAAGTAAAAGTTTTATTTTAAGTGGAGAGCAGAGCGGAAGTTTAGATCGTGTGATTAGGAGTTTATTAAAAATTTTAAATGAAAATTTTGAAAAGGCTTTAAAAAAATGTGTATCAAAAGTAGAGCCTTTGAGTATTTGCTTTTTAGGAATATTAGTATTAGGAGTTATGCTTATGGTGTTTATCCCTATGTATGAGTACATGCATTATGTGTAAAAAGGGACTTACTTTAATTGAATGTATTGTATATTTAGCATTGATATCTATAGCAAGTATAATTTTTTTAGGCGGAATAACAAGTTATAAGCATAGAACTGATAATTTGAAAAAGACATCAGAAATAAGAGAAATAAAGAAAATATTTATAGAAACAAGTTTTAAATGTCTGCAAGAAGATAAATTAATACAAATAGAAGTAGCTGAAGATAGAATTTTTATAGGGCGTGATAAAAGTTTCAAATTGAAAGAACTAAGAATAGATACAAAGTCAATGCAAACTAAAATATTTTATATAAATAATAAAGGGTTAATAAATGAAGTTGTAAAGATAAAATTTATTGGTGAAGGAGATGAATTTGTAATTGAAAATTGCAAAAAATGCAAAAAGATACATTTATAAAAAGAAAGGATACCTTTTAATAGAAATAGTTGTAGCATCAGCTGTAGCTAGTATACTACTACTTAGTATTTTCTCTGTATTTAACTTTACAATGAAAAATAATAAAAAAAATTTAGAGTTTGAAACTAAGGTAAACATACTAAATGCTATAGCGAATGATATTAAGTTTAATACATCATTTGAAGAGGTTCATGACAATATTAACCAATGTAATATAAGTAGTTTAGTAAATAAGGATTTTATAGAAGAAAACTATGGTGAAATAAAAGACATAAAGTTAGATATAAATAAAATAAATGAAAATATTCTAAAAGTAGAAATTGCACATTTAGATTACAATTTAGTATTAGAGGTGAAAAAATATAAGGGGATATATGAATAGAAAAAAAGGTTATATATTATTAGAAGTTATTCTTTACATAGCTTTAGTAGGAATTATAATGTTACCAGTTATGAATAGCGGTTTGCTAGTCATAAAACAATTAAATAAAACTAAAGTTAACGTTGATAACACATATCAAAAAATGCAGTTGACGATAAGCCTAGAAGAATTTTTGAAATCTGAACAATATAACGTAACTATACTAAATAACAATGAAGTAAAAAGTACATTTATAGAAAGTGGACTTTCAAGAATAGTAAAAGTAGATGGATATGGCTTAACTGTAAGAATATATGATAAATTAGGAGCTTGGAAAGAAAGTATAACAATAGATGAAAGTATAAAGAAGTTAGATGTTTTCAAACGAGGAAATATAACTTGTTTAAAGTTTAAATTAAGAAATGATGAGGATTTTATTTATGAATTATAAGGTTAAAAAGGGTTTTGTTACATTTCCTTTAATATGTTTTTTATCATTTATTTCTGTAATTTCTTTAATTATGATGGCTGAGAGTATAGAAAATAGTAGATTGTTAAATAGCCAGATGTTATTTAAGGAAAGAAATCAAGAAGCTAAAGATAATGTAATAAAGACTTTGCAACTTATGAAAAAGGAAATAGAAGATGATGGTGTTGTAACAAAGAAAGAGATAGAGGAGTATCAAAAAAGCTCTAATGAAAATCCTTTTAAAGTTAGTATAAAATTTGATAAAAATAGAGGATATATTAGTACGAGTTGCTTTGTGGGTACAGGAGTGAAATATGTAGAGTATTTTGAGTATAAAATTCAAGGAAGTAATTTACAAGAGGTCATATTTTTAAGTGTTTAATTAATAGCTACATATATTAACATTAAATAAGATATTATATAAAATCTGGTATAATATTTCTCAAAATAATTGCATTTGTAGGTACTATTTGATAGAATTGAAGTTGTTGCTTTGCATAAGGCAGGAATTATTATCAAATTATTTATAGGGTAATTGTTTTAACATACTTTTGAAGTATTAATAAATGATTTAAAGGTTATACTATAAATGAATTAATAGATTTTGGAGGGATATTCAATGATATCAGCAGGTGATATAAGAAAAGGAACAACTTTTGAACTTGATGGACAAGTATTTACAGTATTAGATTTCTTACACGTTAAACCAGGTAAAGGTGCTGCATTCGTAAGAACAAAATTAAGAAACGTTATAGCTGGTGGGGCTGTAGACAGAACTTTCAACCCAACAGATAAATTACAAGAAGCTGTAATTGAAAGAAAGGAAATGCAATATCTTTATACAGATGGAGAGTTATACTACTTCATGGATAATGAAACATATGAGCAAATTCCACTTAACTTTGAAAAAGTTGAAACAGCTATTAGATATTTAAAAGAAAACATGTCAGCTATAATTAAATTCTACAAAGGTGATGCTTTCTCAGTAGAAGCTCCAAACTTTGTTGAACTTGAAATTACAGAATGTGAACCAGCAGTAAAAGGTAATACAGCACAAAATGCTTTAAGACCAGCTACATTAGAAACAGGAGCAACAGTTATGGTTCCAATGTTCGTTGAACAAGGAGACACTATAAGAGTTGATACTAGAACTGGTGACTACATGGAAAGAATCAAATAAAAATTGATAGTGCTAAGTTCTATTTAGAACTTAGCATATTTGATATAAGGAAGTGTATAAATGGATAATATTCGAGGGAAGATAACTCAATTAAAACTTATTCTAGAAGAGAATAAAGATATGGATAATACTTTTAATAGAAAAATGCTAGAAGTTGTTACTGATTTATATGATTCAATAGAGGGAATGTCAGTTAATGTAGAGAGCATTGCTGAGGATCTATCATTAATAAATGATGATTTAGCTGATGTTCAAGAGGAATTATTTGAAGAAATGACTTTAGAAGAATTAGAAGAAGTAGAAGATGAATATATAGAGATTAAATGCCAAAGTTGTGGTAAGCCTATATATGTTGAGAATTCAGTAATCAAGAATAAAGAGAAAATTTCATGTCCATATTGTACAAATCAAATAAGTTAAAGAAGGATGTCAAAAGATATCCTTCTTTTTTTTTACTCTACATAATTTTTTGTAGAGTTTTTTTTTAATAAAGGAATATTTGTTTATGTAAAGTAGTATTAATTAAAGAGGTGGAAGGAGGGTGTAAATGCAGAGAGTCTTAAAAGTTTTGCCAAAAGAAATAGAAAGTCTGATAAACACTGATTTAGACAAAAATACTATAGAAGAAATAAGGATAAGCATAGGAAAAAATCTAAGAATACTCAAAAGAGGCCATGAAGAAATCAAGCCTTATAAAGTGACTAATATAGATATAAAAACTATAATACAAAAAATAAGTAATTATTCCTTATATGCTATAGAAGAAGAGCTAAAACAAGGATACATAACGATAGAAGGGGGGCATAGGGTAGGTGTTGCAGGACAATGTATTATAGAAAATAATAGTATAAAAACAATAAAAAATATTAGTTCTTTAAATATAAGAATAGCTAGAGAAGTGATTGGGTGTTCAAATAAATTGATTCCCCATATTGTGAATGATAAAAAATTATATAATACTTTGATAGTTTCACCTCCAAAGTGTGGGAAAACAACATTGCTTAGAGATTTGAGTAGAAATATATCAAATGGCATAGCAAAATTAAATTTTAGTGGAAAACGAGTTGTCATAATAGATGAGCGTAGCGAAATAGCATCTTGTTATAAAGGTATACCACAAATGAATGTAGGTGAGAGAACCGATATTTATGATAACTGTATTAAAGAAGAAGGCATTATGATGGCTATAAGAACTATGTCTCCAGAAGTAATTATATGTGATGAAATAGGAAGTAAAAAAGATATAGAAGGTCTTATAGCCGCTGCAAATTCAGGCGTTAATATTATTTGTACATTACATGGAAATGGAATAGAAGATTTATATAAGAGAGAAAATTTAAAAACTATTTTAGAAGAAAATTTAATAAAAAAAGTAATAGTTTTAAGCTCTAAAGAAGGTGCGGGTAGTATAGAGGGCGTATATGATGTCTGATGGTGGGGGTGACAAATGTTTAAAATTTTAATATTAGTAGCAATTACTTTTGTGTGTGCTTTAATAGGATATACTTACGGAGAAACTTTCAAGAAAAGATATGTAGAACTTTTAGAGCTTATGCGTGGTTTAGTAGATATGGAGAATGAAATTTTATATAGTTATAAAGCAATACCAGAAGTATTAGCAAATGTCTCTAATAAATTACAAGATGAACTTGGAACAATTTTTTATGAAGTATCAGAGCTTTTAATAAGAGGAGAGTTTGGTAGTATAAATTCAGCATTTCAATATGTGATTGAAAAGAATAGAGATATTATTGCACTAAAGGAAGATGACTTAAACATTCTTTTAGATTTATCAAAATCTCTAGGAGATACTGATATCATAGGACAGGAGCAAATTTTTTCTTTAGCAAAAGAGAAATTAAATAGAACAATAAATATTGCAGAGGCAGAATATAGAGTTAATTACAGAATGTATAGAAGACTTGGTATTGGTGTTGGTATTATGTTAGCAATATTTTTAATTTAATAAATTTTATTTTAAGGGGGATTAACTTTGGATTTAGATTTAATTTTTAAATTAGGTGGTGTTGGGATAATTTTAGTTATACTAGATAAAGTTTTATCATCTAGTGGAAAAAGTGAAATTGCAACACTTATAAATTTAACAGGTATAGTAATAATACTGACTATGATAATAACTTTAATAAGCAACTTATTTGAATCAGTAAAAACTATGTTTATGTTATAGGTGATTATATGGAAATAATAAAAGTAGTAAGTTTTGCATTAGTAGCTTTGATTTTTTATATATTGTTAAAGGAAAGTAAGAGTTCAATAGCTTTTGGTTTGATACTTGCAGCTGGAGTAGCAATATTTATATTTATGATTCCTATGCTAGAAGAAGTTATTGTTTTTGTAAGAGAGATTGCTAATAAAGCGGGAGTAGATACCGCTTATATAGAAATAGTTATGAAAATTTTAGGAATATCATATATAGCATCTTTTTGTGTTGAGCTTTGCAAAGATGGCGGGTCTGGAGTATTAGCATCGAAGGTTGAATTTTCAGCTAAAATAATGATTTTAGTACTGGCTTTACCTATACTTGCATCAGTATTAAATTCAATTTTAAAAATATTGTAGGTGTATTATGTGGAATAGAATAGTAAAAGGATTAGTTGTCTTAGTTATTTTGCTTACTAGTTTTAGTTCTATAACTATTGCTTTAGAAAATGAGGTTAATAAAAATTTTGAGGAGACAAAAATTGAACTTGAATCAGATAAGAGTATTCAAAGATTTTATGAGTATGTTAATGAATTGAATTTAGAAAGCGAATTTATTGAAGGGATGTCCATAAAAGAATATATAGATCATTATATGGAAACTGGAAATGGAAACGTAGATTTTACAAGTATAGTAAAACTTACTGTAGATTATATGTTTAGGGAATTTGGACAGGTTTTAAAATTATTATTATCTGTCTTAGTGATTGCACTACTTAGTGCATTACTTAAGAACTTGCAAAATTCTTTTAGTAGCGGGTCAATTTCTAATGTTGCATTTTTTGCCTGTTATGCCCTAACAATAATGTTACTAACATCAAGTTTCCTTTTAGGGCTTAATATTGCAAAAGACATTCTTAGAAGTTTAGTAGATTTTATGGCTGTTTTAATGCCAGTTTTAGTGTTTTTGTTATCAACTTCAGGTGGAGTTGTTTCAGCTATTACTATAGATCCAATAGTTCTTCTTTTAGTATCTTTGACACCTAAAATTTATATAGATATTATTTTTCCATTGATTTTTATGTATTTTGCACTATCTTTTGCAAATAATTTAACTAATGAACATAAAATTGGAAATGTGTGTAAACTTATAAAGCAGGTAGCTGTTTGGGCGCAAGGAATAGTGCTTACAGTCTTTGTTGGAATAATTACTATAAGAGGAATTAGTGCAAATACAATTGATGCAGTAACCTTAAAAACTGCTAAATTTGCGGTTGACAATTTTGTTCCTGTAGTAGGAAAAGCATTTTCAGATGCAATAACTACAGTTGCAGGATATTCATTAGTTTTAAAAAGTGCAGTAAGTACCGTTGGACTTTTAGTAATTGTTGCCTTAATTTTATATCCAATTATTAAGCTGATAATGATGATATTTGCGTATAGAATAACATCAGCAATTATACAACCAGTTGCCGATAGCAGAATAGTTTCAGCTATAGATTCCGTAGGTGATGCAATGACTATGATTTTTGGATCTGTTGTAAGTATTAGTATTATGTTTTTTATAATAATAGCAATTATGTCATCAGCTGGAAAATTTGTGGTAGGAGGATAATATGGAATATTTAAAGGAATTTGCAATAACATTGACTACTATTAGTGTATTTATAGTTGCTGTAGAACTTGTTATGCCAGAGAATAGTATGAAAAAATATCAACATTTTGTATTATCCTTAATAATGCTAGCTGTTATGATTACACCGATAATAAAACTGTTTAATGTAGATACAGATTTTGCAAGAAATATAGAAAGATTTATAGATGAAGAATTATCTGTAAATGGTGGAGACTTTTACGAAACAGAAGTAGGGAATTCTTTCGTAGTTCAAAATCTTGAAGTTAGTTGTAGAAAGTTATTAGAAGAAAAAATTGAAAATTATAAGTTTGATGTTGAAATTCTTGGAAATATGGATCTAAATGAATTTAAAATGAATATAGAGAAAATAGATATAGCTGCGAATATGAAAAATGTGAAGGATAAAGAAGAGATAAATATTGAAATAACAAAAGAGTTAGAGGATAAGGTGAAGAATATTTTAGTGAATGAACTTGATATTGATAGTAATAAAATTAGTGTGAAGTAGGTAGAAAAGATGGATAAAAAAAGCTTTGAAAAATTGATAAATAGATTAAAAAAAGATAAAAAATTATTTTATTTAGTAGTAGGATTATTAGTTCTTGTTTTACTAGCTTTTTCATTGTCATATTTAGGTGAGATTGGGAATATATCTAAAAGTGAGAAGGATAACATAATAGGTGGTGCAAATTCTAATATAACTGATTTACCTAAAATTAATTATGAGTATGAGAAGGAAGAAACTGAAAATCTTAAAAATATTTTATCTAAAATAAAAGGTGTTGGAGAGGTTGAGGTTAATCTAAGATTTGCAGGAAGTGAAGTTATGATTCCGGCGAAAGATTCTAATAGTAAGGAAAGAACAACTGAAGAAACAGATAGTGAAGGAGGGAAGAGAAGTAATAGTGAGACTAATGATGATGATAAAGTTGTGATGAAAAATGATAATAAGGGAAATTCTCCTTTTATATTAGAAACTAAAAAACCAGAGGTAATAGGAGTTATGGTAGTTGCACAAGGCGCTGCTGACAGTGAGATAAAATATGAAATAAGCAAAGCTATTTCTAATTTATACAACATAAGTTTAGAAAATGTAAGCATATTCGCAATGGAATAATGCACTAGAATTAACATATAAAATTTGGAGGGGTTAGAATGAATAAAAAGGGTATAGATAAAAAACAGGCAATGATTTTAGCGACTTTGATGGTTGCAGTTTTAGGAGTAGGAGTACTTGCACATAATGTAAATACAAAATTATCAAAAAGTGATGTTTTGACAATGGGTGAAAATGGAGAGAAAAAAGAAGATAATAAGGCAGAATCATCAAAAGATTATTTTTATGAAACAAGAAGTGTAAGAGAAAAGGAAGATGATAAAACAATACACACATTAAAAGCTATAATAGCAGATGAGAATACATCAAAAGATCAAAAAGATTCAGCAACAGAAAAACTTTCAGAAAAAACAACTAATAGAGAACTTGAAAGTAGAATAGAATTAAATGTAAAAAGTAAGGGATATAAGGATGCTATTTGCTTTTTAGATTCTAATAAAGCTAGAGTAGTAGTAGCACAAGAAGGTAAGTTAGAAGAGAAGAATGTAATAGAAATACAAGACATCGTAAAGAGTGTTGCTAAAATATATGATGTACAAATAGAGGCTAAATAATTAATTGTATTGTAATAGCATATTTGATATAATGTAGACATGATTAACAAGTTTTAGTGGTTAAAACTAAAAATAGGAGGGTTCACTTTTATGGATCAGATAAATAAAGAGAATACTAACCTAGGAATAGTTAAAATTTCTGATGAGGTAATAGGCGTTATATCTGCTATTGCGGCTTCTGAAGTAGATGGGATAGTTGATGTTGATACAAAAGGATTAACACACAAGATAAAAAATAGAAAGCATATGGGTAGAACCGTTAAGGTTAATATGGAAGATGATGCTGCTATTATTGAAATTGGTGTTGCGGTAAAATATGGAATAAACATTCCAAGCGTAGTTGTTGAAGCGCAGGATAATATTAAGAGAACTGTAGAAGCAATTACAGGACTTAATGTTAAGTTTGTGAACATAGTTGTTCAAAACATAATTATTTCTAAGAATGAAGAAGAGAATGAAATTAAAGAGAAATAAAAGACACCCTCTGAATACAGAGGGTGTTTGCTTGTTGACAAAATAGGGCAATATAATATATAACTAACTAAGATGTAGTTAAAAGAAGTATAACTCAGGAGGAGAATATGAATAGAAAAAAATCAAGAGAATATTTAATGCAATTAGTTTATCAAATGGAGATAACTAAAGAAAGTGCTGGGGAAGTTTTTGATTCATTTATGGAAAATGAAGAGATAGATAAAAATGGTTTAGATTTGACTTACATAAAAAGTTGTCTTATAGGAATAATGAGAGAAAAAGATCTTCTAGATGCTAAAATAAAAGAGAATTTAGTTAACTGGAAAGTTGAAAGATTATCAAAAGTAAATCTTTCAATAATAAGAGTAGCTGTATATGAGTTATTAATATACAAAGAAGATGATATTCCAGGAAAAGTTTCAATCAATGAAGCTATAGAGTTATGTAAATCATTTTCAGATGAAAAATCAGTATCTTTCGTAAACGGAGTACTTGATAAAATATATAAAAATTCAATGAATTAATTAGAGAAAGGGTGGAATTTATGGGGGTAATAGATGGTAAAAAGGTCTCAGAAGAGATCAAGCAAGAAATAAAAAAGTTTATAGAAAAAAGAAAATTAGATAATATGAGCATACCAAAGATATCATCTATATTAGTAGGAAATGATAGCGGAAGTATTTATTATCAAGATTTTCAGGAAAAAATAGCACATAGTCTTGATATTGAATTTGAAAAAATAAGATTAGAAGAAAATGTGAAAGAAGATAAACTTAAAACAATAATTTCTGATTTAAATGCTAGTAAGGAGGTTAATGGAATAATGCTTTTATTACCTCTTCCTAGTCATTTAGATGAAGCACAAATAACTAATATGATAGATACAAGTAAAGATATAGATTGTCTTTCAGAGAGAACTGTGGGTAAGTTCTACAAGGGCGAAAAAACATTTAAACCATGTACACCTTATAGTGTAATAACTTTGCTTAAAAGTTATAATATACAGCTTGAAGGAGCTAATATTGTAATTGTTGGACGAAGTAATATTGTTGGGAAACCGCTTGTTCAAATGTTTTTAAATGAAAATGCGACAGTTACTGTGTGTCATTCTAAAACGAAAAATCTAAAGAATATAACAAAAGCAGCTGATATTGTAGTTGTAGCTATAGGTAGACCAAATTTTGTTGATAGCACATACATTAGTGAAGGTTCAGTTGTTATAGATGTCGGAACTACTAAATTTGAAGGTAAGATAACGGGTGATGTTAAATTTGATCAAGTTAAAGAAATTGCTAGTTTAATAACACCAGTACCAGGAGGCGTAGGGGCATTAACAACGACATTATTATTTAAAAATCTTTGTGAGGGAATGGAATAATGAAACTAAAGACTTTAACGGTTACGGATGTAAATAATTATTTGAAAAGAATAGTTGATAACGATTTTGTTATGAATAATCTATCTGTAAAAGGTGAGGTTTCTAATCTTAAGTTTCATTCTAGTGGACATATATATTTTTCATTAAAAGATGGAGAAAGTAAAATTAACTGCGTTATGTTCAAAAGTGACGCAGTTAATTTAAATTTTAGTCTAGATAATGGTATGGAAGTAAGAGTTAGAGCAAGATTATCTATATATAATAAAGAAGGAAGTTATCAATTGTATTGTAGAGAAATCTCTAGTCTTGGAATAGGAGAGCTTTTTGAAAAATTTGAAATGATGAAAAGAAAATTAGAATCAGAAGGGATTTTTGAAAAGGGCTATAAAAGAAGTATTCCAAAATTACCAAAAAGAATTGGAGTTATCACTTCGGCAACAGGGGCAGCTATTAGGGATATAATACAAGTAATAAGACGACGAAATAAAATAGTTGATATTGTTATATATCCAGCTAAGGTTCAGGGGTTTTTAGCTGAAGAAACATTAGTAGATGGATTAAGATACTTTAATAGAGTTCAAAATATAGATACTATAATAATTGGTAGAGGTGGAGGTTCTATAGAAGAACTTTGGGCATTTAATAATGAAGAACTTGCATATGAAATATTTAACAGTAAAATACCAGTGATATCAGCTGTAGGGCATGAAACTGATTTTACTATATGTGATTTTGTAAGTGATTTAAGAGCACCAACTCCATCAGCAGCAGCAGAGCTATCTGTTCCTATTATTACTGATGAAATGGAAAAACTTAAGAATTTAGAATCTCTTTTGAAAAAAGACATTGTAAGAATTTTAGAGAGAGAAAGCTTAAATCTTAATCATATAGAAAAAATTCTTGAAAATAATAAGCCAAGTAAAATAATTGAGAGAGAAAGAAAAAACTTAGATTTATTAGAGTCAAGATTAAATAATGTTATTAGTAATAGATTTGAGAGAGAAAGAGAAAAAATTGTTAATTGTAATAAATTACTTCTAAGTATGAATCCTTTGAATATTTTAGATAGAGGATTTTCTGTTATTAGTGATAAACAGGGAAAAGTTATAAATAGTATAACTGAACTTACAGTTAATGAAAAAATAAATATAAAAATGAGAGATGGAGAAAAACAAGGACTTTTTGAAATTATAGAAGAATAGAGGTGGGTTTTATGGCAAGGAAAGTGGAAAGTTATGAGGAAACTTATGATAAGCTAGAAGAAATAATAAACAATATGGAAAGAGGAGAACTTTCTTTAGATGATTCTATAAAGAATTATGAAGAAGGGGTTAAACTTTTAAATAAACTATATAAAAAGTTGAATTCTGCTGAAGGAAAACTTAAAATAGTAAATAATGGGGCAGAACAAAATTTTGAAGGAGAAGAGTAATGAGTATGAACAATCTCAAGGAAAAGATAGATTTATCTTTAGAGAAGTACTTTTGTGATAAGGGTAGCTATAATAAAGACTTATATGAAGCTATGAAATATAGTGTTAATATTGGTGGAAAAAGAATAAGACCAATTTTAATTATGTTGTCATATGGGATATATAAAGAGGATATAGATAAAGTTACCCCTCTTGCTATAGCTATGGAAATGATTCATACATACTCTTTAATACATGATGATCTTCCTGCTATGGATAATGATGATTTAAGGAGAGGAAAAGCAACAAATCATGTTGTATTTGGTGAAGCTCTTGCAATTCTTGCGGGTGATGCATTGTTAAATGAAGCTATGAATATAATGTTTGACTATTCTTTAGAGAATGGAAAAAATGCAATAATAGCTTCAAAAACAATAGCAAATGCAGCTGGAGCAGAGGGAATGATTGGCGGTCAGGTTGTGGATATTGAAGCAGAAGGTAAGGGAAAAAAACTTTCTTTAGAAGAGCTTAACTATATGCATAGAAATAAAACGGGAGCTTTGATAAAAGCTGCTATATTAGCAGGTGCTATTATGGGGGGAGCGAGTAATAAAGATATAGACACATTATCATTATTTGGAGATAAACTTGGTTTAGTTTTTCAAATTAAAGATGATATTTTAGATATTACACAGACCACAGAAATCCTAGGAAAACCAGCTAAAAGTGATATAGAGAATAATAAAACAAATTATATTTCTATATATGGATTAGAAAAGTGTCAAAAGTTATGTGAAGAAATAACACATGAATGCATGGAATTATTAGAAAGTATAGAGGGAAATAATAAAATGCTAATGGAATTAACTTTAAGATTACTTGAGAGAAAAAATTAGTTGAAAAGGATTTGATATTTAGATGATAGAGATATTAAATGATTCTGAGGGGAAGTACAAAATAAAAAAATTAAATGATGCACAGTTAAATGTTTTATCACAAGAAATTAGAGATTTTTTGATAGATAATATTTCAAAAACAGGTGGGCATTTAGCATCCAATCTTGGAGTTGTAGAACTTACTATTTCGCTTTTCAAAAATTTTGATTTCGATACAGATAAAGTTATATGGGATGTTGGACATCAAAGTTATGTATATAAATTAATAACTGATAGGATGGATAAATTTTCTACGCTTAGACAGTATGAGGGTTTAAGTGGTTTTCCCAAACGTATAGAAAGTAAGTATGATTTTTTTGATACAGGGCATAGTAGTACATCTATATCAGCAGCAATAGGGATGGCTAGAGCTAGAGATATAAAAGGTGAGAAATCTAATATTATTGCTGTTATAGGAGATGGTGCTTTAACTGGTGGTATGGCTCTTGAAGCATTAAACGATATAGGGTATAACAAAACTAAAATGATAGTAGTTTTAAATGATAATCAAATGTCTATAGCTAAAAATGTTGGTGGACTATCAGCACATCTTAGCAAACTTAGATCAGACCCAGGATACAATAAGCTTAAAGCTGATATAAGTGCAACTTTAAATAATACAAATGTTGGGAAAAATATTGCCCAATCATTAGGTAAAATAAAAGATAGTATAAAACAACTTATAGTTCCAAGTATGTTATTTGAAGATATGGGGCTTAAATATTTTGGACCAATAGATGGGCATAATATAGGTAGTCTTAATGAAATAATGAAAAAAGCTAAAAGCATAGATGGGCCTGTAGTTATACATGTTGTAACTCAAAAAGGTAAAGGATATAATTTTGCAGAAGATAACCCTAATAAGTTTCATGGAGTAGGACCTTTTGATTATTCAAGTGGAGAAGTATTAAAAGTTTCTAAAGTTAAGCAAAATTATTCAAATGCATTTGGGGATGCTATGATAAATATAGCAAATGAAGATAATGACCTTGTTGCAATAACTGCTGCGATGCCAGATGGAACAGGACTTAAAGAGTTTGCTAGAAGATTCCCTAATAGATTTTTTGATGTGGGAATAGCAGAACAACATGCAACAACAATGGCTGCGGGAATGGCACTATCAGGATTAAAGCCTGTTTTTGCAGTTTATTCAACATTTTTACAAAGAGCATATGATCAATTAATACATGATGTATGTATACAAAACTTACCAGTTATTTTTGCAATTGATAGAGCGGGAATTGTTGGAGAAGATGGAGAAACGCATCAAGGTACTTTAGACGTATCATATTTGAGTTTGGTACCTAATATTACAATAATGCAACCTAAAATTATAGAAGAAGTAGAACCTATGATTAGATGGGCATTAGATTATAAAAGACCTGTAGCAATAAGATATCCAAGAGGTACTGATTATGAGGATATAGACCTATCTACAATAAAGACAATTGAATATGGAAAATGGGAAACTTTAAAGTCGGGGAAGAAACTTGCTATAATAGCAGGGGGAAAGATGCTACAGCATGTGGCAATAGCATTAAAAAAGTTGAATTGTGATATAGAGCTTATCAATGCAGTATTTATAAAGCCTTTAGATACACAACTTTTAGATAATTTAAATGAAAGAAATTTAGATATTCTAGTAGTAGAGGATGGAATCAAAAGAGGTGGACTTGGTGAGGGGATAGTAAGTTATCTAAACACTAAGGGATATAAAGGGAATATTGATATATTAGCTTACGAAGATAAATTTATAGAACATGGAAAGGTTGATATACTATATAAAGAAAATAATTTAGATCCTATTAGTATCGGTGAGAAAATTTTGCAAATGGTTGATTAAAAAATACCGATAAGGACTAAAATTTAGTATGTTAGCATTATCTTAATAAGAAAAAAGGAAGATTAACGATGGCTAAGAAGAAAGAAAGGTTAGATGTACTTCTTGTAGAAAAAGGTTTGTTTGAATCAAGAGAACAAGCTAAAAGAAGTATTATGGCAGGAGAAATATTTGTTGATAATAGACGAGTTGACAAAGCAGGAGAAAATGTAGATGTAGAACTACCAATAGAGTACAAAGGGCATAAGATGCCTTATGTTAGTAGAGGTGGATATAAACTAGAAAAGGCTATTAAGGCTTTTGGAATAAATTTAGAAGATACTATTTGTATGGATATAGGAGCATCTACAGGTGGATTTACAGATTGTATGCTTCAGAATGGAGCAAAAAAAGTTTATGCAATAGATGTTGGATATGGACAGTTTGCTTGGAAATTAAGAGTGGATGAAAGGGTAGTATGCCTTGAAAGAACTAATGTAAGATATGCAACAGAAGAACAAGTTGCAGATAAATGTGATTTTGCATCTATAGATGTATCTTTTATATCACTTACTACTATAATGCCAGCAGTCACAAGACTTTTAAAAGAGGATGGAGAAATTATGGCTCTAATAAAACCTCAATTTGAAGCTGGAAAAGGTAAAGTTGGAAAAAAAGGTGTTGTTAGAGAGCCTGAAATTCATAAAGAAGTTATTGAAAAAATAGCAAGTTATGCTTTAGAACATAATTTAAGAATATTAAATATTGATTATTCTCCTATAAAAGGACCAGAAGGAAATATTGAATATCTTATATATCTTAAAAAGAGCAATGAAAGACAATTAGATTTTAATGAGAATTTAATAGATGAAGTTGTCAATGCATCACATACAACACTATAAGAAAAGAGGGATTGTATGAAAAAAATTGGGATTTTAATAAATGCAACAAAGGATCCTAGTGGTAAGATAAAAAAATTAATTGTAGAAAAAACTGAGTTGTATTTGAAGCCAGAAGAACTTTTTATAATGGAACATTTAGAAGTTAAGGATTCTCAAATATTAAAAAATTTAGATTTATTGATGGTTTTAGGTGGTGATGGAACACTACTTGGAGCAGCTAGAAAATATTCAAGCATAATAAAATGCCCTATGCTAGGGATAAATATAGGAAATCTTGGTTTTATAACAAGTGTGGAAATTAATGAAGTTGATATGGCACTTGCAAATATAAAAGATGGAATATTCAAAGTTGAAGAAAGAACAATGGTTAAAGCATTAATAAATGGTGAAGAGTTTGATGGTAATACAGCAGTTAATGATATAGTTATTGCTAGAGGGACTTTATCTAGAATGACTGAGTATAATGTATTTGTAGATGATAATATATATACATCATTTAGTGGTGACGGTATAATAGTATCAACAGCTGTAGGGTCAACTGCATATTCATTATCAGCAGGTGGTCCATTAATTTACCCAGGACTTGATTTATTATCAATAGTTCCAATATGTTCACATAATCTTAATTCTAGACCTTTAATAGTGAATGGTGATAGTGTGGTTAAAATATATCCCGCAATAGAGGAGGATATATATTTGACTATAGATGGGCAAAAATCAATAAAGCTCAAAAGTAATGATGAGATTACAGTAAAAAAATCTCAATCTGTTTTTAAAATAATATCATTTGAAAATAAAAAATATTTTGAAGTTTTAAGAAAAAAAATATTTTGTAGAATGGATAAAACAAAGGGGTTATAATATGAAATCAAAGAGACATTCTAAAATAATCGAAATTATAAATCAAAAGGTAATTGAAACTCAGGAGGAGCTTGCAGAAGAACTTAAAAACTCAGGTTTTGATGTAACGCAAGCAACTGTTTCAAGAGATATAAAATCTTTAAAGTTAATAAAAACTCAAGATGTTAGAGGAAAGTATAAATATTCATTAATAAAAAATGAAACTAACGATATTGTGGATAAATTAACTAGTATCCTAAAAAACACTGTTATAAATGTTGAGCACATAAATAATATAGTAGTTGTAAAAACTTTAACTGGTTCTGCAAATGCAGCAGCAGAAGCAATAGATAGTTTAGGACTTGGAGAAGTTGCTGGAACTATAGCGGGAGATAATACTATTTTTATACTATTAAGAGATGATGAAAAAGCACTAGAGCTTGTTAATAGCATAGAAAAGATGTTAGATTAATTAGTTTTAGGAGGTTTAAAATGCTTCTACAGATTACAATAGAAAACTTTGCTTTAATAGAAAAAGCTAGTTTGGATTTTAAGAGTGGATTTAACATTTTATCAGGAGAGACAGGAGCCGGAAAGTCTATACTTATAGATTCTATAAATTATGTCCTTGGAAGTAAGTTTAATAAGGATTTAATTAGAATAGGAGCTGAGAAGACATTTGTTGAAGGTGTATTCTCTATAGATAAAAATGATAAATTATTAGAAATATTAGAGGATTTAGAAATAGATTATGATGATGTGCTTATTATATCAAGAGAGAGCTCTAGTAATGGTAAAAATATAAGCAAAATTAATGGTAAATCATTAATTTTAGCTGATATTAGAAAGATAACTAGTAGACTTGTAGATATACATGGTCAGCATAATAATCAAAATTTACTTGATAAAGAGTTACATATTGGATATTTAGATTCTTTTTGTGATGGAGCTTTTGTCAAAGTTTTAGAAGAATATAAAATAGGCTTTGATGAAATAAAAGCAATAGATAGAAAAATATCAGAGCTTAGTAAAGAAGGGAAAAATGAAAAGTTAATAGATTACTTAGATTTTCAATTAAAAGAAATTAGAGAAGTAAAACTTAGAGTTGGGGAAGAAGAAGAGCTAAAAGAAAGATTTAATATCCTATCAAATTCAGAAAAAATAGGAAGAGCTCTTAGAATTTCATACGACAAGCTTAGTTCTAGTGGAATTGAAAATGAAGGAATAATAGATTCCTTATCTGAAATTACAAAGGAACTTAGTAGCGTAGAGCTTCATTCTAAGAAGATTGAAGAGAGAAATTCTCGTGTAAGTAATATATATTATGAGCTAGAAGAGATTGCGAGAGAGATTTATGATGAAAATTCTAATATTACTTATGATGATTTAGAGCTTGATGAAATTAATAGTAGGTTATATAAAATTGCAACAATACAAAGAAAATATGGAGAATCAGAACAAGCTGTTTTAGATTATGCAAAAAGCATAGAAATACAATTAGAAGAAATGCAAAATGCAGAAAAAATAATAGAAGAACTTAATGAAGAAAAGAAAGTTAAAATGGATGCTCTGTTAATTGTTGCGATGAGACTTCATGAGATAAGAGTTGAGGCAGCTGAGAATCTAGTTAAAAATGTTAAAAAAGAGTTGGAATATGTAGGACTTGGTAAGTGTGTCTTTGAAGTGCAAATAACTTTAGATGAAAGCTTTAATGAGATTGGAAAAGATAAAGTCCAATTTATGATTTCAACAAATCCAGGACAGCCATTAAAACCTATGGAAAGAATAGTATCTGGTGGTGAGTTGTCTAGAATAATGTTAGCAATGAAGACTGTATTCATAGATAAAGATAAAATACCCACAGTAATATTCGATGAAATAGATACTGGAATAAGTGGACAAATTGCTCAGAGTGTTGCTGAAAAGATGTATGAGATATCTTTAAAACATCAAGTTTTTTGTATAAGTCATCTTCCACAAATTGCGAGTATGTCAGATCATCATTATTTTGTTTCAAAGGAAATTAAAGATGGAAAAACTTTTTCAAAGGTTGAAAAAGTCGATGATGAAAAGAAAATTATAGAAATTGCAAAAATGCTTGGAGGAGTAAAGCTCACAGATGGTACGATTTTGAATGCCAAAGAAATGGTAGAGCTTACAGAAAATAAGAAAAAAGAAATACAAAAAAGTTTAAACTAAATATAAATAAGTTATGATGATTTTGAAATAAATGCAAAATCATCTTTTTTTTATAAATTTTTAATTTAGCAATTAAATTTACATAAATATTTCAATTTAATTCAGAGTAAAATACTAATATTTTAATACAACAAAATTAAATTAGATATTTACCTATAGGAAAACTTTTGATAATAAAAAAATTTAGTGTATAATACCTATTATATAGAATTAATTATTATAAAAAATCTAAAGTTATATATACTAGATTTTATTATATTTATTTAATTACGAGCATAATAGTATAAATAAAAAAACTAAGGATAGTTAGATTAGATCTTTAAAGTTAGTCTATACATATACTTTAGTATTTTTTTTGTTAATATAA
>JBOFRC010000371.1:0-3704 GCA_051650825.1 Sarcina sp.
GGACTTTTACCACCGGGGTCTACATTCAAACCTATAACAGCTTTAATAGCTCTAGAAGAAGGTGTTATGAACGCTGGTACAGTAATTCATGATTCAGGTGTTTTAAGTGGACTTAATTTCGTAGCCCATGCAAGTCTTATTGATACTCCGCTTGATAATGCTAATCATGGTAGTGTTACAGTTAGAGAGGCTTTACAAAAATCTTGTAACTCATATTTTTATGAATCAGCAGTTAGATTATATTATAAATATAACAAAACAGTTGAAGGTCTTGATAGTATAGCTAAGTATTCATGGCAATTAGGGCTTGGTAAAGATCCTAAAAAACCAGAGACTATAGATGGAACAGGAATAGAAATTGCTGAAAGAGCAGGAGAAGTTTATAGTTTTGAGGGCTCTAAGGAGAAATTTAAAACTTTTTCTATGTGGGACTTTGTTTCAGGGCTTGAGAAAGGACACCTTAATAGTGGGGGACAAACATTTGCTCCTGTTGACATAGAAAGAAATGACAAAGATGAAAAGGCTTTAAAAGAAGCTAAAAATAAGCTGAAAGATTATGTTAAAGCAGAAATAGATAAGATTGAATCTTTAGAAAAAACTAGTGATGAAAAAGAATTTAAAAAGGGAATAACACCTATTTTACAATCTTTATATGATTTATCACCAAAGTATCAAGAAACAATAAAATCTAGAGGTTCAGATTTAAAAATACAATTTGAAATAATTTCTACTGAAATTTATAACTGGGTTAATTATAATGTTAAGTATCAAGTTGTAAACCCAGGTAATCTTGCAAGTGCATCTATAGGACAAGGGGATACAAATGTAACACCTCTGCAAATGGCAAGTTCAATAGCTACTATGGTAAATGGTGGAATAAGATATCAGGTAAGATTAGTTGACAGTATTACAGCACACAATGGACAAGTTTTACAAGAATTTGAACCAGTAGAAATAGGAAAATTAGATGCTAGTCAGGAAAATATTAATATAGTAAAAGATGGAATGTATATGACTAACCATGTCCCAGGGGGAACAGCGTGGTCTACTTTTAATAATTTTCCAATACCTTCAGCAGGAAAGACAGGAACAGCTACATTTAGAGGGGATCAAGAAACTATAGGAAGATCTCCTTATGGTGTGTACTTAGGATTTGCACCTGTTGATAAGCCAGAGATAGCTGTTTGTGTAGTTATTTATGATGCAGATGGGGGGAGCAAAGCTGCACCTGTTGCTAGAGCAATGATGGAAACTTACTTCAGAGATAAAATAAAAGAAGTTGCACCGGGATATGTTCCTAGAACTTTTAGTGGTGATGAATATTATTATTCAATATATCCAGAGAGTGAAAGTTTTAAAGATGATGGTGTAATAGCGGGAGAAAAGCCACCTATTGAAGATAAAGAAGAAAATAAAACCGAATAAAGTATAGAATAATTGTGATTTATAGAATATATATCATTCAATTATAATTAAATTAAAAAAAGCAGTATACATAATGTATGCTGCTTTTTAATATGTATATATTTTTTTGTGAATTTATTATAAAATTTACAAAAAAATATATATTTAATAAGATTTTAAATGATTTTATCTTACTTTATATTCATTAAATGTAAAATTTAAGTTAATTTAGGAGAAAATGAATTAAATATTTGAAATATGTTAAAATAAATACTTTAATAAGTCGATAATACCTTATATAATAAATATATGCGTTAATTTTAAAAGAAAATTAGCTAATTATATATGCTTAGTTGGAGGGTATAGTTGTTATGCAAAGAAGTATAATGATAAAAGGAAATAAGGATGGAATAAATGCTATCATAAATATGGATAAATTTGCTGACTTTGAGGAAATGTTAGATGAGTTAATTAAAAAATTAAGCGTCGGAAAACAGTTCTATAAAGGTGCAACACTTACCATAACAACTGATTTAAAGCATATAAGTGAAAGACAGATGTCAAAACTCAAAGATTCCTTATTTGATGAAGTTCTTATTCAAGATTGTATATTTGCAGATAAAGAGGAAAAAGAAAATAAATATTTTCAAGGAGTGTATGAGGGAAGAACAAAGTTTTTAAGAAAGCCAGTAAGAAGTGGACAATGTGTGAGTTATGCTGGAAATATTGTAATAATAGGAGACATAAATCATGGAGCAGAAGTTGTTGCAGATGGTAATATAGCTGTTTTTGGAAGCATAAAAGGTAGAGTTTTTGCTGGAAACAATGGAAATGAAAGGGCTATTATAAGTGCATTTTCACTTGAGCCTGAAGTTTTATCTATTGCAGGAATTATGACTATATCACCAGATGATTTTGAAAAGCCTAGTTATCCAGAAGTAGCAAAATTGAAGGACGGGTCTATAATAGTTGAACCGTATCTTCCTAATAAGTATACATATAAGAAGTAATGGAGGTAAGTTTAAAAATGGGAGAATCTATAGTAATAACATCGGGGAAAGGTGGAGTTGGTAAAACAACAACTACAGCCAATATAGGTACAGCTTTAGCAGCACAAGGGAAAAAAGTTGTTGTTGTTGATGGTGATACAGGGTTAAGAAATTTAGACGTATTAATGGGGCTTGAAAATAGAATAGTATACACTGTCGTGGATGTATTAGAAAACAGATGTAGAACAAAACAAGCACTAATAAAAGATAAAAGATTTCCAAATTTATGTTTGTTACCAACAGCACAAACTAAAGATAAAGATGATATAAGCGCAGAACAAATGTTAAGATTAATAAATGAACTTAAAGAGGAATTTGATTATATTTTAATAGATTGTCCAGCGGGAATTGAACAAGGATTTGAAAATGCTGTTATAGGGGCAGATAGAGCTATTGTAGTTGTAAACCCAGAGATAACATCAGTAAGAGATGCAGATAGAGTTATTGGTAAACTTGATGCTAAAGGGTTAGAAGACCATAAAGTTATAATTAATAGATTGAATCCAGAAATGACACAAAAAGGAGATATGCTTGATATACCAGATATATTAGAAGTATTATCAGTTGAACTTCAAGGGGTAGTTCCTGATGATAAAGGAGTAACAGTCTCTACTAATAAAGGTGAGCCTATAGTTCTTAATAAAGATTCTAAAGCAGGGCAAGCATTTACTAATATTGCAAAGAGAATAATGGGAGAAAAGGTACCTTTCTTAGAGTTAAAGGTTGAAGAAGAAAGCTTCTTTAGTTCTTTATTTAAAATGTTTAAAAAGAGGGGTTAAGGGGGATTGAGTGACTTGTTTAAATTTTTTTCTAGCAAACCTTCACCAAAAGAAGTAGCTAAGGATAGATTAAAACTTATCCTTATACATGACAGAGGTGAGTTATCACCACAAACTTTAGAAAAAATAAAACATGAAATTTTTGAGGTACTAGCAAAATATGTTGATATAGATGATAGCGATGTAGATATAGCTGTTACAAAATCAGAAAATATTGAGGGAACAACGCCTTCTTTAGTTGCTAATATACCTATAAAAAATTTGAGAGGGAGATAAGGTTAACTCAAAATAAAGCTTGTAAAAATTAAAGAATCAATGTATATTATCAAGTGGGATTCTTTAAGAAGTAAAGACAGCGTTTGGAGGGTTATCTAATGTTTAGAAAGTTAAAACTGGATCCGAGATTATGGAGAGAGATGAACAAGCCAGTACTCTTTACAGCACTGTTAATAACTTGTTTTGGAATATTCAA
>JBOFRC010000372.1:0-1661 GCA_051650825.1 Sarcina sp.
TTTTAATATTTTATAAAATAAAAGAGCCTTATAAAAGACTCTTAAATTACCTCTTTATATAACTTTGCTTAACAAGCTGATTTACTGCTATTGCTCCAAAACTACATATAACACCCTGTAATATAGAAGTTGCATTAAACCCACATATAACTAAACTAAAACCAACTCCTAGAATTAAAAGCACCCAAGGTATAACCCAATCTTTCACATTAGGAGTTTTCTTCAAGAACACCCCCACAACATAAAGAGCAATCACAAGTATTAGCAATTGCTCTGGTACAAATTTCATTATATTCTCCATATTCATTCCTCCAAAATTTATATTTTTATTAAAAAAGCAATAGCTGCACTTATCAACGCACTCGCTACTGCTCTCCATAACCATCTATTACTACTCTCTAAATTTTCTATCCTTTTATTAGCAACTTTCAACTTCTCTTCAATTGCCTCTAACTTTAAATCATTTGTATTTATTATATTCTGTAATAATCCCTCAATCTTTATTAACTGTTCTCTTAAAGATTGAATATCTTTTTCTGCCATATACCCTCCTTAAATCATTATTTTTACTGGCATAAAACTTTCTTTAAGCTCAATACTGCCCTCTTGTATGTTAACTTTATATTTATAAGGCTCTTTTAATATAAAATCATTTCGTTCAACTTTTACTCTATTACAAAAACTTTTCATGTCTAATTCATTGTTACAAAAAACATCAAAATCTACATCTCCAGTAGATACTAGTTTAATTTCTCCAGTATAAATACTATAAAAAATTGTCATTTTACTTCCTCCTACGCTATAACTAGCCATGAAATATTAATATTTGTTTGCCACTCACCAGCTCTTGTCAATGCCTTAACTCGTATTATAAATTCTCCTTTTTGATAACTTATAGTCTCATATGGGATATCCACAACAACATGATTAAGTGGCGAATCTGACTGCACATACCATCCTTGTATCATAGATGATGGTGTAAATACTTTACCTCTAAAATAGGATGGTAACATAATTTTCAAATCATAAGAATCTGCTGGACCATTCCATTCTCCAGTTGATACATTCACCCAACCAGTTTCAACTAAACAGTGATATGCTTTCTTCATACCTTGAATAAAACATGCAAATCCGTCTCTTCCCATACTTGAGTATGATCCATCTTCAAACTTACATTCTAATTTATCTTTATCTATGTTCATAATATTTGAATATATTTCTTTTTGATTATCTCGAAACGGTATATGTGTATCACCTTCATAGAGAAAGATTTTACTTACCCAGAATGTACAAATGCTATTATGATTGATATTCCCTATATAAATTGGTGTTTCACCTTCTCTAGCCATAAAGCTAAAACTAAGCTCAGTCCAAATTCCATATCCTAAACTTGGTTCGAAATTTATGCCTCCCCATTGGTCATGATTTCGAATCATAATACCTGGAATACCCTCATCTACAAAAACAAAACATCTAAGTGTATATTTTTTACCATAAATTAAACCTTTTATAACTTGAGTTATACCATTAGATTTATTACATTGTAATTTTAAAGAATAATTAAAACCTAGCGAGACATCCTCTTTAATGCTCCAAGAAGGATTTCCCCATAAGCTCCAATTTTGAATATTACCAGTATTAAATACTGGATTAGATATAAA
>JBOFRC010000373.1:0-4665 GCA_051650825.1 Sarcina sp.
AAATTTCTAATTGCTTATAAATTTTTTCAATAAGAGATCTTCTAGATTTATAAATCGACTTATAATATTCGTTTATATCATCTTTAATATTTAATAAAGGGAGAAAAACAAATGAATTATAAAGATTTACAACTGTATCAACAAAATATAATTGCAAATTATCTTTAGTCATATTCTTAAAAAACAAATCTGATTTACTTTTATAAATATCTTTCATAAAAATATTTAACATTTCTTTATTGATATAAAGTCTTATTAGTCTAGAATCTTTTAATGTAATAGCAATTTCACTAAAACTTTGAGTATAATCTAGTAAATCTATTTCTCCTATACTAGATTTTTCAATACTATAAACTTCAAATGCTTCATCTTGCATAAAGGATAGTTTATCTTCTTTCAGAAATACATAAAAACTTTGCATATTATCTAAATACCCAAAAATTTTATCATTAGATATTTTCTTTATATTATTAGTCTTATTTTCAAAATTTATAGCTTCAATTAAAAATATTTGATTCTCATATTCAAACTCAATAATTTTCCCATCATGAATATATTTAACTTCTGTATTTTTAACATTTAATATTTCTTTTTTTATAGTAGCATCTACTATTACTAGATTTTCATCTATAGAAAACTCTATTTTTCTATTTGTATAACTAATTTTATTAATTCTACCAAATAAAATTCCATTGTTGAAGTTATCAGCTGTAACCTCTTCTTCTGTAGTTATTTCCTTAACTTCATTAAATATTTTCAAACTTTCACTACTTGCTTTTAATGCTTTAGTTATTTCCTCTTTACTTAATATAACTGTATTATCTAAATTTTCTTTTTCTATATTGTTTTCTAAATTAACATCCTTATTTTTTGTTTCATATATACTATCTTTTAATCCCTCTAAACTTTTTTCTTTTTCTATATCAAGAATTTCTTTTAAAGATTTATTTATACCATATAAATATAATTTTTTGAAATTTTCATTATTGATATCTATATTTAAAAATTGATTATTATAATTAAAATTATATAAATTATGTTTTCCTAAAGTTATGCTTTCATTTTTATTTTTTATTATTAAATTATTTTCATCAAATGTTATATCACATTTTCTATAAATATCCTCTTTATCCAACTTAAATACAAAGGATGCCCAATCTATCTTAAATGGATTGCTTTCAAGCTTTCCTAAAATATTTATAAAATCATTTATATTCATATTTATTATGAAACTCTCAGATCTATTATCACTATATTCTCTTGAATTTATAGCTATTATGTTATCTTTATTTGATACTTTAAATTTAATATCTTTCGCTTTAAAATCATATTCACTTAGCCTTAATGGTTTAAATTTTCTTTCTTTATCTACTATAAAAAATCTTCCTTTATTAGTAATACAAAAAATTTTCTCTCCATATATAATCGTGTTTTTTTCTCCAAATTTAAAATTTTTATCAGTTTCAAATATAATGCTTTCTCCTTGAGACAATGATAATAAAATTTTCTCTAATCCTTTATTCATAATTTCCCTCCACATTTTACGTATATAATTTAAGTCTATTTACATGTTTAAGGAAAAATTACTTATAACAAAAAAAAGTTAGCTCTAAAATTAGAACTAACTTTTTGAAAAATTATAATACTCTTCTTGCTCTACCAATTAAATTCCAAGGAACATTAGTTATTCTAACAAATTGTCCTGGCTTTGGTGATTCAATCCATTGACCATTTCCTATATACATACCAACATGACTAAGACTACTAAAGAATAATAAATCTCCTGGCTTAGCATCTTTTGGTGATACTTCATATCCATCATTAATTTGTTGTGTTGTAACTCTACCAAGATTTATACCAACTTGTCTAAATGACCATTGCATAAGCCCAGAACAGTCAAATGCTCTATATCCTGAATTTAAATACTTTGATGGTATATTATAATCTCCTTGAGCTGCATTACTTGGAAATCTCTTTTTTAATATCTCTAGATTTTCATAAGTAAGGTCTTCCCCTGTACCACCCCAAATATATGGTGCTCCTACTTGAGCTTTCATGATACTTAAAACTTTGTCATACTTTTCTTGTGATGTGCCACTATTTATATCTGAATCAACTTTTTTAACATAATCAGAATGTACAAATCCTGTTTTACCACCAAATTCTATTTTATACCAAACTCCTGATTTCCCAGTAATTTTGAAAGTTTGACCTGGATACAAGTATCCAACGACACTACTTGATGTACTAGCTGAAGATCTGACTCTTAAACTTGAACTTACATTTATAACTTGTCCAAATCCAGATGCTGGTGAAACTTCTGGAGTTACAGGTGGTGGTGTTGGATTAGTTTCTGTCCCTCCGTTAGGAATTACCTTAACATAGTCAGAATGAACAAATCCAGTCTTTCCCTTATGATTTATTTTATACCAAGAACCTGACTTTCCTATTATATCAAATTTTTCATTAGGATATAATGCACCTATTACACTAGAATTCGTAGAAGCTGAACTTCTTATGTTAAGTGAATTACTCACATTTATAACTTGACCTTTTTGTTCAGTTGGAGTTATGTCAGGAGTAACTGGAGGTGGTGTTGGATTTGTTGGATTAGTTGTAGTTCCCCCATTTCCAACTATCTTTAAATAATCTTTATGAACATACCCTGCTTTTCCTTTATAGTCAACCTTATACCAACTTCCAGTTTCGCCTTTTATATTTATCTTTTCATTAGGATACAAATATCCTATTACATCTGAACTTGTTGATGCTGAGCTTCTTATTCTTAAACTTGAAGTAACATTTGTAACTTGTCCAATTTTATCATATGAAACATTCTCATTATTATTCCCACCAGTTGAATTATCAACAATTTGGAGATAATCTGAATGTGAATATCCTACTAGTCCATTAGATTCAATTTTATACCATGAACCACTTTTCCCTTGTATATTAACTATAGCTCCAGGTTTTAAGTTTCCAACAACACTTGCACTTGTTGATGCTGAACTTCTTACCCTTAAGTTTGTACTTACATTTACTACCTTTGCTTTTTGTGTACTTTTAGTTGTAGCCACATTTAAATTTTCATTACGCGTGACTGGTTTTGAAGACTCAAAGGTATCCGCTAAAACCTTTTCAGTATTTGCATTTGCCATGACCATACTAGCAGATGCTGCTAATACTAAGGCTGCAATTTTCTTTTTCATCTTTTTTCCCCCTAATAAATACTGTAATAGTATCTTTTTACATTTTTAATTTTACATTTTTATCTATTATATCGTATGAATATAGAAATTTTATCGGTTTTCTTTAAACTTTTTGTTAAAAATAATACTTTTAAAGTATTTTTTTGTGAAATTTAAATATTTTTATATTTTTTTACTAGACAAAAAAATAAAGACACCTATTTTATTAATCTAATTTGTGTTAAGATTAACTATGTTAATATATGTATAATTTAATAAAGGAGAGTTATAATGTTTAGAACTATAGCTTTTTACAGCAAGTTTTTAGTTAATATGGTTACAGTACAACCTCTAACTAGAAAAACTAGAAAAAAAATAATTGAGTTTGATAATAATAACCAAACTTTAGAAAAATATCAGTATATCCATGATATAAGTTCTAATTGGGCTATGAGTTTCATAAAGCTAAGTGGTGCAAATGTCACAGTACACGGTGCTGAAAACGTTCCAAAAGATGGCCCTGTGCTATTTGTAAGTAATCATCAAAGTAATTTTGATATTCCATTATTAATGTGTTTTATTGATAAACCTAAAGGATTTATTGCAAAAAAAGAACTTGAAAACATTCCTATGATTAGCGAATGGATGCGTTTTATGCAATGTATTTTTATGGATAGAAGCAACCTTAGAAAATCAGCATCAGCAATTATAGACGGAATTAAAATATTGAAAAGCGGACAATCTCTAGTTATCTTCCCAGAAGGAACTAGAAGTAAAGGTGGTCCTATGGTTGAATTTAAAGCAGGAAGCTTTAAACTTGCAACAAAACCTAAACTTCCAATAATACCTGTTACAATAGATGGGTCTTACAAAATAATGGAAGCTAATAATAATAGGATAAAACCTGCAAATATTGATTTATATATACATAAGCCAATATATACAGACTCATTATCAAAAGAAGATGAAGCTAATCTTCATAAGATAGTTCACGATATTATTCAAAGCAAATTAAGTTAAAAGAGGGTTTACCTCTTTTTTCTTTTTTTAGCTATTTTTAGATTTTTTCTCGTTAAAAAATATTGATATTCAATATAAAAGTGTTTACAATTAAAAATGTCGGTATTCTTTTAGAAACCGAACATCATTAGATAATAATAATAATTCACCGAATTATATCCTAATGGAATGAGAACGGAGGAAAGAAATGAGAACAAATGTTAGGAAAAGTACTTCGCGTACTAAAACAAGAAAGCTTGTTATTGTAGCTATGCTTTCTGCAATATCAATATTTTTAGGTCTTACTGGGCTTGGATTTATAATAATACCACCAGTAAAAGCTACTATAATGCATATACCTGTAATTATAGGTGCCATACTTGAAGGACCAGTAGTAGGAGGATTAATTGGACTAGTCTTTGGATTATTCTCAATGTATCAAGCATTTACTGCTCCAGAACCTACTAGCTTTTTATTT
>JBOFRC010000374.1:0-4586 GCA_051650825.1 Sarcina sp.
ATATGAACTAAGATCTTTAAACATTGCTCTAACTTCTTTATGCAATTTTTGTTCAAAACACTTTGTACCTGATACTTCATTTACAAATTTAGATATTCTAACAACTGTACTATCTTCTGATTTAAAAGATGTATGTCCACTCTTTTCTTGAGCTATACAATTTAATACCGTTCTACCTTTTTCATGTACTGCTATCATAGCACATTTCTCAGAAATCCCTGGAAGAGGAGGATCAATAATAGCTCCACCTTCATCTAATATAAGCTCAAAATTTATATTTTCTTCTTCTAAATATTTTTTTATTAAAACTATTCCATTTCCTCCAACTTCTTCGTTATTAGATGATGCAATATATACATTAACATCTGGAGTAAAATTACTTTTCAACAATTCTTCCATTGCCATAAGTTCTGCAAAAAAAGAAGTTTTTGTGTCTACTGTTCCTCTTCCACAAAGTTTATTATTTCGTAACTCTCCACTAAAAGGTTCATATTTCCAAATTCCATTAGCTTCAACTACATCATGATGTGACATTAATAAAATGCTTTTATTCTGGTTATACCCTTTTATCTTATATAATAATGCTCCATCTCCAAACACTTTAAACTCAGCTTTTTCATAAATCTCAGGAAATATTTCTTTTAATTTAAATCTTAACTTTTCAAACTCATCCATATATTTAGGACTATATATAGTTTTACACTTTATTAATTCACTTAAAAGTAAAGCATAATAATTTTCCTTTTTATCCATAACTCCCTCCCCATAGACTAATAATTCACTTATTTTAAAAACTCTAAGCAATTATAATTTAATCAAATAAAAAACACCTACAAAGTAATCAAATTACCCCATAGGTGTTTACTATAACTATAGTTCCTGCCTAATAGTTAATAAAGTTGTAAAAAAAGCTGTCTTAGCATCAATCGTTAATTTTTTTGTATGTTTAATAAGCAATTCATCAATTACTACTTTATATCCATCTACCTCAAATAATGCATCGTCTTTTTTCTTTTGTTCATCCAGAACAACATCCCATACAGGGCCTTTTCAATTATAGCCTAACGCTCTTATCCTAATGAATCCATCTTTCTTTGACGTCATTTTTGTGAGCCTCGGTTTAGCTTTTTCAGTTATATTTAATATCATTTCACCACTCCCCACTATATATATTCATTTATTACTTTAATTATACACCTATATTTCAAATCCAACTCTTTAAATCCACAAAAATCTTAATTTTAATTTAATATACTAATTATATTTTATATTATAATAAAGTTATAATCCTAAATGTAATTTTATTATAAATTCTATTTTAGCTACTAGTACTTGTTGGCTTTTTAAAAAACAACTTATCAGCTTATTTATAAAATTTTTCTGAAAGGAATTACTAACTATATAATGAAAAACATTTTAAAAAAACTCAACTTTTTTATGACTTCATCAAAATTTATATTTTTATTGTGTATTTTATACTTCTTCATATATATTATAAATTATAAAAATAATTTTTACTTTTCTCTATTTAACAATATACTTTTAGGCTTAATTCTTGTCTTTATAAAACCCAATATAGACATGTCTGTAACATATAAAAGATATTCTGTTATTTCATTTAAAATTACAGGAGTAACCATAATACTGATAAGTATCTTTAGAATTCTAATTGCATAAAATTCTAAAGATCAAAAATTGTATTTCTTTAAATTACTTAAATACAACTATCTTTAAAGCTATTTTCTTATCAAAAAATTATTCAAGTAAAATGAAAGGATGGTTAATTATATGAAAAAAAATTGTCCATACTGTAATAAAAAAATCTTTGAAGAAGAAAATTTTTGTAGTCATATTTGTGAACAAAAATATAATAACTTCCTAAATTACTATAAAAAAACAAAATTCTTATTTGTAATAGGAATTATTCTAACCTTACTTCTTCCTGTCCTCAGTTTTCTAACTAAAAACGCTATATTAGCCAATTTATCACTATTATTATTAGGTCTAACTATTATTTTATTTCCATTTACAACACCTGAAACTACATCTATGTTAGGTGTAAAAAAAAGCATTTTAATCGCTCGATTTTTCGGTGCTTTAACAATATTACTTACTATTTTTCTATAATTACATCTAAATCAACTTCTTCTACTATTTTAATTTCAAAAATATTGGAAAATATTAGTTCAATAAACATTTTTCTAATTTTGTTTTGTAGCTCTTTATATTTAAAACTGCCTTCAACCTTATATATTTCTATAGGATCTTTTTGGTTGTAGGCTTGATCTTTTACTATTTTTTTCAAAACTTCCATTTCATCCAAATGTTCAATCCAACAACTATCTAATGATTTTAATAAAAACTTTCGTAGCATGTCCTCTTTTAGAAAAATTTCATCTTTTAAAAGTAAATTTAAATAATTAATAATCTTATTTGTAATATAATCTATTATTTCCTCTAATGAATCTAAATCATTCAAATAATTAAATTCAGCATCTGAGAATATTATCTTATTATTAAAAGTTTTTTTAACACTTAATACTATCTCTCTAAAAAAAAGTTCTTTTTCTACTATATTATCTAAAAAACATTTATGAACATTAACTTTTCTAATATGTTTAACTTCATTTACTACATCATATTTTTTATAAACATTTTTACATAAACTAAAAACTTCTTCTAATAAAATTTCAGAAATATTTTTAGTTATATCTTGATTTCCTATAATAATATCTCTATCTCTATAAATAAGCGTCCTTTGCTTATTTATGGTATAGTCATATTTCAATGTATACTTTCTTTGTTCATAATTTATATTATGGATACTCTCTTGGGCTTTATTAAGCAATTTCATTATAGTATGCTTGTCTATAATTTCGCCTTTTTTGCATAATTTCAATATTTTTTTCTTTAAAAGATCATTTCCATAAACGTCAAAAAGTTCATCCTCACAAGAACTATAAAATTGAGAATTCCCATTATTTCCTTGCCTACCAGCTCTACCAATTAATTGATTATCTATACGCCTACTCATAGTCCTCTCACTACCTATGACATAAAGACCACCTATCTTATTTACCTCATCAGAAATTTTTATATCTGTCCCTCGCCCCGCTATATTAGTAGCAACAGTTATAGCATTTTCAAGTCCTGCTTTACTAATTATTTCAGCTTCCTTACTATGTGTTTTCGCATTTAATAACTCATGATTTATTCCTTTTTCTTTCAATAACAAGGAAAGTTCTTCTGATTTATCAATACTTGGCGTACCTATCAAAATAGGATTCCCTTTTTTATGGATATCAATAATATCTTCAATTATAGCTTCCAACTTTTCTTTCTTTGTTTCATAAAATTTATCAATATTATCTATTCTTTTGATAGATTTATTAGTAGGAATAGCAACAACATCTAAATTATAAATTTCTTGAAACTCAAATTCTTCTGATTTTACAGTTCCACTCATTCCCCCTACTTTGTTATATAGTGAAAAAAGATTTTGATATGTTATTGTTGCATACACCTTGCTATTTCCTTTAATAGCTACACCTTCTTTAGCCTCAATACATTGATGCAATCCATCTGAGAATCGTCTTCCATCAGCAATTCGCCCTGTATTCATATCAATTAAAATAATTTCATTATTATTTACTATATAATCCTTATCTTTCTCTAATACAAAATTTGCTCTAAGCGATTGATTTATTATGTGATTTAATTCTGAATTCTTTACATCACTTAAATTCCTCACTCTAAATATTTTTTCAACCTTTTTTATTCCATCTTCTGTTAAATATATACTATTTTCTTTTTCATTTTTTTCATAATCACCTTTATGTAAACATTTTATACCTTTATCAACTTGTAAATATAAATCAGGTGACTCTATAGTATCTCCTGCTATTATCAATGGAGTTCTTGCTTCATCGATTAAAACAGAATCAATTTCATCAATAATTACATAATTTAAGCCTCTTTGCACTTTATTTTCTAATTTCTCAACTAAATTATCTTTTAAATAATCAAACCCAATTTCTGTATTAGTAGTATATACTATATCTTTAGAATATTCCTCTTTTTTATTTTTAGTATCATCTGTTACTAATCCAACAGTTAGTCCTAAAAATTCAAAAACAGGTTGCATTTCTTCTTTATCTCTTTTAGCTAAATAATCATTAACAGTTATTACATGAACTCCTTTGCCTTCTAAAGCATTAAGATATAATGGACATAATTCTGTTAATGTTTTTCCTTCTCCAGTTTTCATATCAATTACTCTTCCTTGATGAAGGGCAATGCCTCCCATTAACTGAACTTTATAATGCTTTTTACCTAGTTTTCTAAATGTAGCCTCTCTAACAATAGCAAAAGCTTCTATTAATAACGCATCTAAATCTTCTCCATTATTCAATCTTAATTTATATTCAGCTGTTTTATTTTGTATTTCTACATCTGACAGAGATTTTATTTCATTTTCTAAAAATAAAATTTTATCAGCTAATTTATCTATTTTTTTAATTTTAAACTTATCATATACATTAGCCACCATTTTTTCTCCCTATTAAAATTATCTGATAATTAGTATT